>NZ_JANLGL010000124.1:0-18019 GCF_024655625.1 Pseudomonas sp. 18.1.10 | reverse complement strand
TGGATCAGTCACTCAAGTATCGACTGGCACACCGTATTCGCGAGCAAGCCCGCTCCCACACAAGCCCACCCACATTGTTCCCCCGGTGTTCTTGAGGGTTTAGCGCGGCCCGGAAACCACCAGCATCTGCCCCGGCTTCAACGCCTGGCCAGTGCGCGGGTTCCAACGCTTGAGATGTTGCATCTCGACGTTGAAACGCTTGGCGACGATGTACAGTGAGTCGCCTTTCTGCACCTTGTATTGCACGGGTTTCTTGCTGGCCGCGAGCTTGCGTGTGTCTTGCATCACCAGGGTCTGGCCGACCTTGAGCTGCTGGCCATTGAGCTTGTTCCAGCGTTGCAGGTCATGCACATCGACCTTGTTGGCCTTGGCGATCAACGTCAGGTTATCGCCACTGCGCACCTTGTAGCTGCGGCTGCGCCCGGCAACGGCCTTGGTTTCAACTTCGTCGAACACCGGCTTTTTCGGACGCATGCTCAGCAATTCTTCCGGCTTCATCGTCGAAAGGGTGCTGGTCAACAATTGCGCCTTGGAGGTCGGTACCAGCAGGTGCTGGGGGCCGTCCAGGGTGGTGCGTTGTTTCAGGGCCGGGTTGAGCTGGAACAGCTCGTCTTCGTCGATCTCGGCCAGCGCGGCAACCCGGGACAGGTCCATGCTTTGCTTGACTTCAACCACTTCGAAGTACGGCTGGTTGGCAATCGGGTTCAGGTTCACGCCGTAGGCTTCGGGCGCCAGCACCACCTGGGACAGGGCCAGGAACTTGGGCACGTAGTCCTTGGTTTCCTGGGGCAGTGGCAGGTTCCAGTAGTCGGTGGGCAGGCCGAGCTTTTCGTTGCGCTCGATGGCCCGGCTCACCGTGCCTTCGCCGGCGTTGTACGCGGCGAGGGCCAGCAACCAGTCGCCGTTGAACATGTCGTGCAGACGGGTCAGGTAGTCCAGGGCGGCGGTGGTGGAGGCGGTGATGTCGCGGCGGCCGTCGTAGGCGCGGGTCTGGCGCAGGTTGAAGTAGCGCCCGGTGGAGGGGATGAATTGCCACAAGCCGACCGCATCGCTGCGCGAATAGGCCATTGGGTTGTAGGCGCTTTCGATCACTGGCAGCAGCGCCAGCTCCAGGGGCATGTTGCGTTCTTCAAGGCGTTCGACGATGTAGTGAATGTAGAGGCTGCCGCGTTCGCCGGCGTTCTCCAGGAAGGACGGGTTGCTGGCGAACCACAGGCGCTGTTGCTCGATACGCGGGTTGACGCCGACGCCGTCCTGCAATTGAAAGCCCCGGCGCATGCGTTCCCAGACATCCTGGGGCACTTCCGGGGCAGGCTTCTCTGAGAGCCAGATAACGGGTTTTTGCTTGATCTTGGCCGCAAGATTCGGTTTGGGTTGCACGGTGGATTGTGCAGCGTAATTTGTCGATTGGCAGCCCGCCAGAGTCGCGGACACAGCCACCGCCACGGCTTGAGCCAGGCGGGTCAATGCGTCTGAAGAGATGGATTTACGAATAGATGACGACATTGGCTGGAAGTAAGTTCCGGGCAAAAATGTCGGGCGATTCTAGAAAGCGCTTTGGTTCCGGTCAACCATTCAGAAATTACGTATCAGATTGCGTTGCCTTAGAACTTATCTTTCCATGCCCTCAAGCTCGCAAATACCTCGGTCCCAGAGCGGTTGTCGCGGCCATTCCGTTCGTCCGCTTTTTCTTTAACGGATGTTTCAGCGGTACGCAGGAAGGGGTTGGTACGCTTCTCCAGGGCCAGGTTGGACGGCAGCGTCATCTCGCCGCGGGCCCTTAGCTGGCGGACGTTTTCCACCCGTTCGGCAATGTCGGCGTTGTGCGGTTCCACCGCCTGGGCAAACTTGAGGTTGCTTTGTGTGTATTCGTGGGTGCAATACACCAAGGTGTCGGCAGGCAGGGACGCCAGATGCTCGAGAGACGCGTGCATCTGCTCCGGCGTGCCTTCGAACAGGCGCCCGCAGCCGGCGGCGAATAACGTGTCGCCACAGAACAGCACGCCCGGGTGATAAAAGGCGATATGGCCAAGGGTGTGGCCGGGCACGCTATAAACGTCGAAGTCCCAGCCCAGTACGCTAATGCGGTCGTTGTCATCGAGGGCCACGTCCCGCGCCGGGATCTTTTCGTGCGCCGGGCCGTAGACCTTGGCGTCTGTAACACTTTTCAGTTGTTCGACACCGCCGACATGGTCATGGTGATGGTGGGTGATGAGGATGTCGCTGAGGGTCCAGCCGGGATTCTGTTCGAGCCAGGCCAGTACGGGCGTGGCATCGCCGGGATCGACCACGGCGCAGCGCTGGGTCCGGGGGTCTTGTAACAACCAGATGTAGTTATCGGTGAAGGCGGGCAGGGCACTGATCTGTATCATTCTTCGATTCGCCAAGCTGAACACATTGGTGCATCTTAGAACGTCTAGGCGAGTTGGAGAATGCAATGACTGATAAAGCGTTCGCCCAGGCCGATCCTGAGTGGCTGGCCCTGATCGGCGCCGCCCGCGAATGGCTGTCGGGGCCGATCGGGCAATTTTTGCTGGATGAAGAGCGGCGCATGCTTGAAGACGAGTTGGGCCGGTTCTTTGGTGGCTACCTCGTGCATTACGGTCCCTCGGCCCAGACCCCGCCGTCCGCACCGCAGGTGCAACGCAATGTGCGCCTCGGTGCGCCGCTGCCGGGGGTGGAGATTGTCTGCGAGGAGCAGGCGTGGCCGCTGAGCGAACACGCCGCCGACGTGGTGGTGTTGCAGCATGGCCTGGATTTCTGCCTGTCGCCCCACGGCCTGCTGCGTGAAGCGGCGAGCAGTGTGCGCCCGGGTGGCCATTTGCTGATTGTCGGCATCAACCCCTGGAGCAGTTGGGGCCTGCGCCATGTGTTCGCCCACGATGGCCTGCGCCAGGCGCGCTGTATCTCGCCGTCACGGGTGGGTGACTGGCTGAACCTGCTGGGCTTCGCGCTGGAGAAACGCCGCTTCGGGTGCTATCGTCCGCCGCTTGCCTCGACCAAGTGGCAAGCCCGGTTGGCCGGCTGGGAACGCCGTGCCGGCGCCTGGCAGCTGTCGGGTGGCGGCTTCTATTTATTGGTGGCGCGCAAGATCGTGGTAGGCCTGCGGCCCGTGCGCCAGCTGCGGCGTGAACCCATGGGCAAGCTCGTGCCAATGCCGATGGCCAAGGTCAACCGCAAGCAAAGCGAACCGTAAAACTTCTTTTTGATTTCGAACCGAGTAACCGATGACCGATACCGTAGAACTCTTCACCGATGGCGCCTGCAAGGGCAACCCGGGCCCTGGCGGCTGGGGCGCGTTGCTGGTGTGCAAGGGCGTGGAGAAGGAACTGTGGGGCGGCGAAGCCAACACCACCAACAACCGCATGGAGCTGATGGGCGCCATTCGCGGCCTGGAAGAACTCAAGCGCCGCTGCAACGTGTTGCTGGTGACCGACTCCCAGTACGTGATGAAGGGCATCAACGAGTGGATGGTCAACTGGAAGAAGCGTGGCTGGAAGACGGCCGCCAAGGAACCGGTCAAAAATGCCGACCTGTGGCAACTGCTCGACGAGCAGTGCAATCGCCATGACATCACCTGGAAATGGGTGCGCGGGCACATCGGCCATCCTGGCAACGAACGCGCCGACCAGTTGGCCAACCGCGGTGTGGACGAAGTGCGCGGTTACAAGCAGAGCTGACGCCTACAGCGCAGCGATGGCCTGGGCCAGTTGCATATCGCTGTAGCT
Source organism: Pseudomonas sp. 18.1.10 (assembly GCF_024655625.1). Taxonomy (NCBI): domain Bacteria; kingdom Pseudomonadati; phylum Pseudomonadota; class Gammaproteobacteria; order Pseudomonadales; family Pseudomonadaceae; genus Pseudomonas; species Pseudomonas sp. 18.1.10. Next base: position 14,291 of record NZ_JANLGL010000124.1, on the reverse strand, counting down.
TTGCCCGGGCAGGCGTTCACGGACATGCGCCAGCGCCGACTCCAGGCGCACACCACGGATCTGGCCGTCGCTGGCGACGAAGGCTTCGGCGTCATCCCTGGCGGCCTGCACAATCTTGTCATCCTTGAATGAAGAGCTGGTGCCCTTGGTGGCACTCATGGACAGGCTGACCAGAAAGTCGCTGGTCATCACGAAACTGGTGGCGTGTGCCGTGCAGGCGCCGCCCATCAGCAGCAGGGCGTACAGGGCTTTTGAAAGGTTCATGGTGGAAGGCAATCCGTGGGTGGCTGGGGCGTGCAGGCTAGCAAGAGGGCCTCGGGCAAACTGCGGCGGCTTTGCGAAAGAGTGTAAGAAACTGTCGAAAAGCCAAGGCCTTGGGCCAGCCTTGGGCTGCTTGGGGCATGACGTGCTAATATCCCGGCCTTTGAAATACACCACCCGTTGAGAGCTGAACCCTGATGGCCATCCGATCCGTTGTACTCGATACCGAAACCACCGGCATGCCGGTGACCGATGGCCACCGGATCATTGAAATCGGCTGTGTCGAATTGATGGGGCGACGCCTCACCGGTCGTCATTTCCACGTCTACCTGCAACCGGATCGCGACAGTGACGAAGGCGCGATTGGCGTCCACGGCATCACCGACGAATTCCTCAAAGGCAAGCCACGCTTTGCCGAAGTGGCCGATGAGTTCTTCGAGTTCATCAACGGCGCCCAGCTGATTATCCATAACGCGGCGTTCGACGTCGGCTTCATCAATAATGAGTTTGCCCTGATGGGGGCGACGGATCGCGCGGACATTTCCAAGCACTGCTCGATCCTCGACACCCTGATGATGGCTCGTGAGCGCCACCCGGGGCAGCGCAACAGCCTCGATGCCTTGTGCAAACGTTATGGCGTCGACAACTCCGGCCGTGAACTCCACGGCGCCTTGCTCGACTCCGAGATTCTTGCCGACGTCTACCTGACCATGACCGGTGGGCAGACCAGCCTGTCCCTCGCCGGTAACGCCTCGGATGGCAGTGGCTCGGCGGAAGGCTCGGGCAACCGCCCTTCGGAAATCCGTCGCCTGTCGGCGGATCGCAAGCCCATCACCATCATCCGTGCCAGCGAGCAGGATCTGGTCGAGCATGCGCAGCGGTTGGAAGCGATCGCCAAGTCGGCGGGTGCGCCGGCGTTGTGGACTCAGCTGACCGAACAGTAAGCCTGACCGGGTACTCTCTGAATGTGTGAGCTGGCTTGTGTGGGCGCGGGCTTGCTCGCGAATGCGGTGGTTCAGTCGACAAATTCGGTGACTGACACGCCGTCTTCGCGAGCAAGCCCGCTCCTACACAAGCCCCTCACACATTTGATCTATATCGGCTTCGAAATCTTCATTCGCTACATCCGCTCCCAGCTTCTACCCTTGAGTGCATAGCCCTCAGGACTACAAGCACTCATGTACAAAGACCTGAAGTTCCCAGTGCTTATCGTGCATCGCGACATCAAGGCCGACACCGTTGCCGGTGACCGGGTTCGCGGCATCGCCCGAGAGTTGGAACAAGAAGGCTTCAGTATTTTTTCCGCCGTGGACTACGCCGAAGGCCGGCTCGTGGCGTCCACCCATCATGGCCTGGCGTGCATGCTGATCGCCGCCGAAGGCGCCGGCGAGAATACCCACCTGCTGCAAAACATGGTCGAGCTGATCCGCCTGGCGCGGTTGCGGGCACCCAACCTGCCGATCTTTGCCCTGGGCGAACAAGTCACCCTGGAAAACGCGCCGGCCGATGCCATGAGCGAGCTCAACCAGCTGCGCGGCATTCTGTATCTGTTCGAAGACACCGTGCCGTTTCTCGCCCGGCAAGTGGCCCGCGCTGCTCGCACTTACCTGGACGGCCTGCTGCCGCCATTCTTCAAGGCGCTGGTACAGCACACTGCCGACTCCAACTACTCCTGGCACACCCCTGGCCATGGCGGTGGCGTGGCCTATCGTAAAAGCCCGGTGGGGCAGGCGTTTCATCAGTTCTTCGGGGAAAACACGCTGCGTTCGGACTTGTCGGTGTCCGTGCCGGAGCTGGGCTCGCTGCTGGATCACACCGGCCCGCTGGCTGAGGCGGAAGCCCGCGCCGCGCGCAATTTCGGTGCCGACCACACGTTCTTCGTCATCAACGGTACGTCCACCGCGAACAAGATCGTCTGGCACTCCATGGTCGGGCGCGACGACCTGGTACTGGTGGACCGCAACTGCCACAAGTCGGTGCTGCATTCGATCATCATGACCGGCGCGATCCCGCTGTACCTGTGCCCGGAGCGCAACGAACTGGGAATCATCGGCCCGATTCCATTGAGTGAGTTCAGCCCGGAATCGATCCGCGCCAAGATCGATGCCAGCCCGCTGACCCGTGGTCGGCCGCCGAAGGTGAAGATGGCGGTGGTGACCAATTCCACCTATGACGGGCTGTGCTACAACGCCGAACTAATCAAGCAGCAATTGGGCAACAGTGTCGAGGTGCTGCACTTTGATGAAGCCTGGTACGCCTACGCGGCGTTTCACGAGTTTTTCGCCGGGCGCTACGGCATGGGCACCTCGCGCACACCGGACAGCCCGCTGGTGTTCACCACGCACTCCACGCACAAACTGCTCGCGGCCTTCAGCCAGGCGTCGATGATCCATGTGCAGGACGGTGGTGCGCGCCAACTGGATCGCGACCGTTTCAACGAAGCGTTCATGATGCATATCTCCACCTCGCCGCAGTACAGCATCATTGCCTCCCTCGACGTGGCCTCGGCCATGATGGAAGGTCCGGCCGGGCGTTCGCTGTTGCAGGAGATGTTCGACGAGGCCCTGAGTTTCCGCCGTGCCCTGGCCAACCTGCGCCAGCATATCGCTGCCGAAGACTGGTGGTTCTCCATCTGGCAGCCGCCTTCCGTCGCCGGCATCGACCGCGTGGCGACGGCGGATTGGTTGTTGCACCCCGAAGATGATTGGCACGGCTTTGGTGACGTTGCCGAGGACTACGTCCTGCTGGATCCGATCAAAGTCACGCTGGTGATGCCCGGCCTGACTGCAGGCGGAGCCCTTAGCGATTGCGGGATTCCGGCCGCGGTGGTCAGCAAATTCCTCTGGGAACGCGGGCTGGTGGTGGAGAAAACCGGGCTGTATTCCTTCCTCGTGCTGTTTTCCATGGGCATCACCAAAGGCAAGTGGAGTACCTTGCTCACCGAGCTGCTTGAATTCAAACGCAGCTACGACGCCAATGTCAGCCTCGCCAGTTGCTTGCCCTCGGTCTACGCCCAAGGGGTGGTGCGCTATCAGGGCCTAGGGTTGCGCGACCTGTGCAACCAATTGCACAGCTGCTATCGCAGCAACGCCACGGCCAAACACCTCAAGCGCATGTACACCGTGTTGCCGGAAATCGCGATGAAACCGGCGGATGCCTATGACCAATTGGTGAGGGGCGAAGTGGAGGCGGTTTCCATTGATGCCTTGCCAGGACGCATCGCAGCGGTAATGCTGGTGCCTTATCCGCCGGGCATTCCGCTAATCATGCCAGGGGAGCGCTTTACCGAGTCGACGCGCTCGATCATCGATTACCTGGCATTTGCCCGTACGTTCGATAGCAGCTTCCCCGGTTTTGTCGCGGATGTTCACGGGTTGCAACACGAAGACGACGGCAGTGGTCGTTGTTACACCGTCGATTGCATCAAGGGTTAAGAATGTTTATGCAAGCTGTAATGAACCCGAAGTATCCAGGGCTCAGTGTGCGGGTCGCCGACGAGGGCTTTGATGCCTACGTGTGGGGCAATGACTTCAGCTTTGAGGTCAGCGCCTATGGCGTGCCGCAGATGGACGTGCGGGTCGATCAATGGGCGGTGGATCGCATCCTGCCGTACCGCAAGTGTTACGGCATCGACCCGGAAGAGTTCGCCAGTTTCCGTGATGCGCCCGACAGCGCGATCTTCATGGCCTACCTCGACGACCAGGCGGTGGGCCACATCGTGGTCAGCACCAACTGGAATGGTTTTGCCCACGTCGATGAGCTGGCGGTGGCGTTGCCCGCACGGCGTCATGGGGTGGCGAAGGCGCTGCTGGATGTGGCGCAATTCTGGAGTCGCAAGAAAAACCTGCCGGGCATGATGCTCGAAACCCAGAACAACAACCTCGGTGCTTGCCGCCTGTACGAGCGTTGCGGCTACGTGATGGGCGGCATCGACCACCTGCGCTATCGCGGCATCGACCCGCAGACGCGTGAGGTGGCGATCTTCTGGTATCGCCTGTTCAAGAGCGAAGTCGCCCAGCCTTAACCCGCCAACAAGTCTTGCGCCTTCTGCGTGACAATCTCCAGCAACGCATTCAGTGCTGGAGAGGTTGCGCCGTCCTTGAGGGTCAGCGCATAGAGGTTGACCATGATCGGCGGTGACAGCGGGCACGCATCCAGCCCGGCGTCCCGTGCGCCGAAAGCCGTGAACGGATCGACAATCGCCAGGCCTTCGCCGGCTTCGACCATGCTGCGCATCATCTGGTAGGTCTGTACGCGGGTCTGTACCACCGGCAGCGGGCGCAAGGCTTGCAGCTTGGCGTCCAGCAGGCGGCTCAGCGGGTCCTGGCCCTCCAGGCCGATCATCGCCTGCCCGGCCAGGTCGGCCAGCGCAATGTACTTCTGCTTGGGTTTGAGCCAGCCGTGGGGCGCGAGCAATTGCAGTTTGCCCTGGGCCAGCACGCTGCTCTGGATTTGTGGGTGTTCCGGGTCATGCAGGCTCAGGCCGACCTCGGCCTCGTGCAACAACAGGCTTCTGACAATCTCGCGGGTCGGCTGGCTCGACAGGTTGCACGGCGTGTCCTGGAAGCGTCGGCGCAGTACCGCAATGCTTTGCGGCAGCAGTTGATTGGCCAGCGGCGGGGTGCACAAGGCGCGCAGGGGCGGGGCGTGATGGTGTTTCAAGCGGCTGGCCAGGCGTTGTACCGGCTCCAGTGCTTCGTACACGTGGGCGATGGTGGCTTGCAGCTCCAGGGTTTCCCGCGTGGCCTGCAGGCGCCCGCGCACGCTGGCGAACAGCATGAAGCCCAGTTGCTGCTCGGCGTCCTTGAGCGCGGCATCCACATCGCCCACGGGGAGTTGCAACCATTCGGCGGCCGTGCCGAGGTGTCCGGTCTGCAAGATGGCCTGAATCACTTCGATATGACGTAAACGCATCGGCGGAGTCTATGTGCAGCGCGCCGGGGATTCAATAGAATGGCTGCGCTGATGAACAACGACCAAAGCCGGCTCCCGGCACTTACAACAAAAACAGGTCTGGTCCCATATGCCTCTACCCTCGACATTCTTCGGGGTAACGGCCAAGCAACTCCTGGTCCTGGTGACCGTGGGGTGTGTGGCTGCTTATCTCTTCGACCCCTATGACGACACCGCGCCGGACAATCTGGCACGTGAAGCGTTTGTCCGCTCCCAGGAGCAGGTGACCGAGCAGGTGGGCGCGGTGCTGGAGATCGCACTGCTCAGGCAGGTGGTCGCGCACCCCAGCAATAACGGGGCGGGTTACAAGCGTTCGCTGTACGCCGTAGAGGGCGAGCGGGGGAAGGTGTTGGTGGCGCTGAAGGAAGTCGAGGGTGAGCAGGGCATAGAGGTCACCCAGATCAGCCGCCCGTGATCCCCGGCCCAGTCAACGCCATGCATGGCCAGGACTGAGCGGGTAGACAGGGCGCGGTCTTATGACGCGAGGGTCGTTTCCGATTCGCGCACAATGATGATGCCCGACTGAATCAATTTGAATTCATCGCCTTCCAGCTTTTCTACACGGTCGCCAATGGCCAGCTTGTAGGTGGTGGTAGGCGCCGAGCCAGTCACATCGCCTTGCGCCGGGTTGGATTCCTGGAACTCATGCACCGAATACACACGTCCCTCTGCGTCTCTGGCATGAAACTGTCCGACTAGTACTGCTGCCATCTGTTTAGAACCTCTGGAGATAATCACTCGATTTGCGGTTCTGTAGACCGTCATGGAGCGGTGTAGTTTACCTACGTGAAAAAAATACTATTCTCTGTCGTTTTTAGAATATTCCTACAGCGCAAAGCACTTGCGGGATTCTCAAAACCTTCTGGTGAACGTGCCGCGAAGACTCTATAACTACACACTCCTTTAGTCAGACGTCGGGAAAACCTCCATGAGCAAGGTCTACACGATTGCCGTCCTGGTTGGCAGCTTGAGAAAAGAGTCGATCAACCGCAAGGTCGCCCTGGCCTTGGCCGCACTGGCCCCTGCAAACCTCAGGTTGAACATCGTCGAAATTGGCGATTTGCCGCTCTACAACGAAGACATTGACGGCGCGACACCGCCGGCAGCCTACAGTAGTTTCCGTCAACAGGTGAGTTCATCCGACGCGGTGTTGTTCGTCACCCCGGAATACAACCGCTCCGTGCCGGCCCCGTTGAAGAATGCGATTGATGTGGGCTCGCGCCCGTATGGCAAAAGTGCCTGGAGCGGCAAGCCGGGAGCGATCATCAGCGTGTCGCCGGGCGCCATCGGTGGGTTTGGCGCTAACCATCATCTGCGCCAGTCCCTGGTGTTCCTCGATGTGCCGTGCATGCAGCAGCCGGAAGCTTACCTGGGCGGCGCGGGGAGTGTGTTTGACGAGGCAGGCAAGCTATCGGAAAAGACCCGGCCGTTCTTGCAGGCGTTTATCGATGCCTATGGCCAGTGGGTAGCCAAGCAAAAAGCCTGACTTGGTAATGAGATCAAAATGTGGGAGCAGGCTTGGCATCCAAGCCTGCTCACTTATTGGGTTTAGCGCAGCCAGTTGGTGCGTGCCAGCTCAATGACCTCGTCGCCACGCCCACTCATCACCGCCTTGAGCATGTACAGGCTGAACCCTTTAGCCTGCTCCAGCTTGATTGTCGGCGGCATCACCAGTTCTTGTGTCGCAGTGACCACATCCACCAATACCGGCCCATCATGGGCCAGTGCGCGACGCAGCGCCGGCTCCAGTTCTTCGGACTGCTCCACGCGAATGCCCAAAATGCCCATGGCGTTGGACATGGCGGCAAAGTCCGGGTTTTTCAGCTCGGTGCCAGTGTCCAGATAGCCCGCTGCTTTCATCTCCATGGCCACGAACCCCAGTGACGAGTTATCGAAGACGATGACTTTCACCGGTAATTTCAGCTGTGCCAGCGAGATGAAGTCCCCCATCAACATGGCAAAACCGCCGTCGCCAGACATCGAGATCACCTGCCGCCCGGGAAATGCCGCTTGCGCGCCAATGGCCTGGGGCATGGCATTGGCCATGGAGCCGTGGTTGAACGAGCCGATCAGCCGGCGCTTGCCATTCATCTTCAGGTAGCGCGCCGCCCACACGGTGGGCGAGCCCACATCGGCGGTGAAGATCGCATCATCGTCCGCCAACTCACTGAGCAGGCGTGCCACGTATTGTGGGTGGATCGGCCGGTTGGCCTTGGACGGTTGCGCCAAGTCATCCAGGCCCTGACGGGCTTTTTCGTAGTGCTTTAGCGAGGTGTCGAGAAAGCTGCGATCGGTTTTGCGCGTCAGGCGTGGCAGCAAGGCGTCGATGGTTTCACTGACGTCAGCGGCGATGCCCAGGTCCAGCGTGGCGCGACGACCCAGTGCCTGGGGGTTGCGGTCGACCTGGATGATCTTGGCGTCGGTCGGGTAGAACTGGCGGTAGGGGAAATCGGTGCCGAGCATGACCAAGGTGTCACAGTCGAGCATGGCATGGTAGCCGGAGCTGAAGCCGATCAGGCCGGTCATGCCCACGTCGAAGGGGTTGTCCCATTCCACATGTTCTTTGCCGCGCAGGGCGTGTACCACGGGCGCGCCGAGGGCGTCCGCCAGGGCCACCACTTGATCGTGGGCACCGGCACACCCGCTGCCGCAGAGCAACGTGGTTTTCTGGCTGCTTTGCAGGATCTCGGTGAGCCGTTGCAGGTCATGTTCCGCCGGCAGCGTGCGTGGCGCATTCAGGGTTGGCCAGGGCTTGAGTGGGGCTTCCACGTCCAGCAACGACACATCCCCCGGGATCACCACCACCGCCACGCCGCGATTGAGGATCGCCGACCGCATGGCGCGGTGTAGCACGTGGGGCATCTGCTCGGGGTTGGTCACCAGTTCGATAAAGTGGCTGCACTCCTTGAACAGTTCCTGGGGATGGGTTTCCTGGAAGTAATTCAGGCCGATCTCCGTGGACGGAATCTGCGCCGCAATCGCCAGCACCGGCACATGGTTGCGATGGCAGTCGAACAGGCCATTGATCAAATGCAGGTTACCCGGCCCGCAACTGCCGGCGCATACCGTCAATTCACCGGTGGCCGCGGCTTCGGCACCGGCGGCGAAGGCCGCCACTTCCTCGTGGCGCACGTGCATCCACTCGATGCTGTCCATGGTGCGCAAGGCGTCGGTGAGGCCGTTGAGGCTGTCGCCGGTCAGGCCCCAGATGCGCTTGATGCCCGCCTGTTCAAGGGTGGTCGCCAATTGCTGGGCCAGGTTGATTTTCGCCATGAAGAACTCCAATCGTCAGTGAGGTTAAAAACTGCTGATCAATAGGGGACAGTTCGATCACGGCGGATGTTCACCCTTTAATGTGAAGATTGCGCCATGGCCGCCCGGTACTGCCGGGTGCGCCGCGCCAGAAACCATTGGTCCTGCACCAGCGCCATGCACGGCGCAACCTTGGCGCTTGGTGCGTGGCCGCGGCTGAGGCGCCGCATCTGGTGACGCACCACCGCAAGGATGGCCAGCGACGCCAGAGGCTTGCGCTTCCAGTCGATGGGCTTGAGTTGCGGGTTGGGGTCGCGGCCTTCGCGCCAGTGCTGGATCAATTGCGGCTCAAGCGTCAGGGCGGTGGCGATCCCGGCCATGGCGACGCCGCTGTCTAGCACCTGTTGCACGATAGGCAGGCGCCGGATGCCGCCGGTGACCATCACCGGCATCTTGGCGATGGTCGCCAGTTGGCTGGCGAACTCCAGAAAGTAGGCTTCTCGCGCCAGGGTGCGACCGTCACGCGCTTCGCCTTGCATGGCCGGGGCTTCGTAACTGCCACCGGATAATTCCAGCAGGTCAATGGGCAACGGATTGAGCATTTCGACCACAGCGCGTGCGTCGGCTTCCGCAAAGCCGCCACGCTGGAAGTCGGCGGAGTTGAGTTTGACGGCGACACAAAACGACGGGCTGACGCTGGCGCGTACCGCACGGATCACTTCCAGCAACAGGCGCGCGCGGTTCTCGAGTGAGCCACCCCAGCGGTCGGTACGCTGGTTGCTCAATGGCGACAGGAACTGGCTAAGCAAGTAACCGTGGGCACCATGGATCTGCACACCGCTAAACCCGGCTTTTTCGGCCAGGCGGGCGCTGGTGGCGAAGCGCTGGATTACCTCCTGGATGTCGTCCTCGGTCATGGCCTTGGGCTTGGCGAACATCTTTGAGAAACCGCCCAGGTCGAGGGCCACGGCGGAAGGCGCCATGGCTTGCTGGCGCAGGTTGGCCGGGGTCTGGCGCCCCGGATGGCTGAGTTGCACCCAGAAGTGCACGCCTTTGTCCCGGGCGACATCGGCCCATTCGCGAAAGCTGTCCAGCTGTTGCTCGTCTTCCAGTGCGACACCGCCGGGGCCGGTCATGGCGCGACGGTCGATCATCACGTTGCCGGTAATCAGCAAGCCGGGCTCACCCTCGGCCCACGCCTTGTAGAGCTGCTTCAACTCACGGGACGGCGCCTGATTGCCATCGGCCATGTTTTCTTCCATCGCGGCCTTGGCGATGCGGTTGGAGATGACTTGGCCATTGGGCAGTTGCAAGGCTTCAAAGGGTGACATGGGTTGACTCCTGAACGGGGGAGGCGTCAGGCTAAGCTTAAAGTTAACTTTAATGTCAAGCAGGCGATGGCGATGAATATTGGTGAGCTGGCAAAACAGAGCGGATTGGCGGCGTCACGCATCCGTTTTTATGAAGCCGAGGGCCTGATAAGCCAGGTGGGGCGCCAGTCCAATGGCTATCGGCGCTACTCGGCGGAGGCGTTGCAGACGCTGCAGCTGATCCAGAGCGCGCAACAGGCCGGCTTTACCTTACAGGAGCTCAAGGCGTTGATGCCGGCACCGGGCGAGCACAAGCGCGAGGAGTTGATCGAAGCGCTGGAGCGCAAGGTGGTGCAGATCGAAGGGATGCAGGCGCAATTGGCCCACAGCAAGGCGCAGTTGTTGGGGGTGATCGAGGCGGTGCGGGCGCAGCCGGAAGGTGTGCCGTGTTCCATGGGGCAGAAGCAGGTGCTGGCGTCGATCAAACTCAACGGATAAAAAAAGCCCTGGCAGGCCAGGGCTGATTGTTCCCACGCTCTGCGTGGGAACGATCGTCATCAGCGGCGGCGGAACAGCGGCAGCGGTTCATCCGTTGCCGCCTGGTACGTCACCGAGAAGTCCTTGAGGCTTTCCAGTGCTTCGTACGGGTCTTTGTCGGCGCGCAAGGCGAAGGCATCGAACCCGCAGCGGCGCAGGTAGAACAGTTGGTCGCGCAGGATGTCGCCAATGGCGCGCAGTTCGCCTTTGTAACCATAGCGGTCACGCAGCAGGCGCGCGTTGGAGTAGTTGCGCCCGTCGGTGAAGGCCGGAAAATTCAGCGCGATGACCTGGAAATGTTCCACGTCGGCGCCGATCTCTTCGGCTTCTTCATCGGCGTCCAGCCACACACCCAGGCCGCCATCGCGGGCCTTGAGGGCGTGACCGTGCTCGCGCCACAGGGACAGCGGCACGATCAGGTCGTCGCAGTTGGAAATGCCGTCGAAGCTCGCATCCTTGGGCAGCAGGTGCCAGGTTTCGTCGAGGACTTCGTTGTTCTTAATGATTCGCTGCATAGACGCGCTCCTTGAACAGGTCGATGCCGATGCGCTGGTAGGTGTCGATGAAACGCTCATCTTCGGTGCGCTGTTCGATGTACACATCGATCAGTTTGCCGATCACCTCGGGCATGGCTTCCTGGGCGAACGATGGGCCGAGGATCTTGCCCAGGCTCGCATCGCGGCTGGCGCTGCCACCCAGGGACACTTGGTAGAATTCTTCGCCTTTCTTGTCCACGCCCAGGATGCCGATGTGGCCGACGTGGTGGTGACCACAGGCGTTCATGCAACCGGAGATGTTCAGGTCCAGCTCGCCGATGTCGAACAGGTAGTCCAGGTCGTCGAAACGGCGCTGGATCGATTCGGCAATCGGGATCGACTTGGCGTTGGCCAGGGAGCAGAAGTCGCCACCCGGGCAGCAGATGATGTCGGTCAGCAGGCCGATGTTCGGCGTGGCGAAACCACCTTCGCGCAGCTCGCCCCAAAGGGTGAACAGCTGGCTTTGCTCAACGTCCGCGAGAATGATGTTCTGCTCGTGGGAGGTACGCAGTTGGCCATAGCTGTAGCGGTCGGCCAGGTCGGCGACGGCGTCCAGCTGCTTGTCGGTGATGTCGCCCGGGGCAACACCGGTGGGTTTCAGCGACAGGGTCACGGCCACGTAGCCTGGCTTCTTGTGCGCCAGGGTGTTGCGGCCACGCCAGCGGGCGAAACCTGGATGTTCCAGGTCGAGGGCTGCAAGCTCGGCGTCCTGATTGCTCAAGGCCTTGTATTCAGGATCAACGAAGTGCTTGGCAACACGATGCACTTCGGCGTCGGTCAGGGTGGTCTGGCCGCCGCGCAGGTGTTCCATCTCGGCGTCGACTTTCTGGGCAAACACCTCAGGCGTCAGCGCTTTAACCAGGATCTTGATCCGCGCCTTGTACTTGTTGTCACGACGGCCATAGCGGTTGTAGACCCGCAGGATGGCATCGAGGTAGCTCAACAGGTCCTGCCACGGCAGGAACTCATTGATAAAGGCACCGACCACCGGCGTACGGCCCAGGCCGCCACCCACCAGCACACGGAAACCCAACTCGCCCGCCGCGTTGTACACCGGCTCCAGGCCGATATCGTGTACTTCGATGGCGGCGCGGTCCGAGGTCGAGCCATTGATGGCGATCTTGAACTTGCGCGGCAGGTAGGCGAATTCCGGGTGGAAGGTGGTCCATTGGCGGACGATTTCACACCAGGGGCGCGGGTCGATCAGTTCGTCTGCGGCAACGCCGGCGAATTGGTCGGTGGTCACGTTGCGCAGGCAGTTACCGCTGGTCTGAATGGCGTGCATCTGCACGGTCGCCAGTTCAGCCAGGATGTCCGGCACGTCTTCCAGCGCCGGCCAGTTGAACTGAACGTTCTGGCGCGTGCTGATGTGCGCGTAGCCTTTGTCGAAGTCGCGGGCGATCTTGCCCATCATGCGCATCTGACGGGAGGTCAGTTGGCCATAGGGCACGGCTACCCGCAGCATTGGCGCAAAGCGCTGAACATAAAGGCCATTTTGCAGGCGCAGAGGGCGGAACTCTTCTTCGCTCAGTTCACCTGCTAGGTAGCGTCGGGTCTGATCGCGGAACTGCTTGACGCGGTCCTCGATGATGCGCTGATCGTATTCGTCGTATACGTACATATAGGTCCTGTTCTCGGCAAATCTGCGCGCACGGCCGCGCACTCCCAACGGAGCCGGCGCACGATACCAGTTTGCGTTTATGCGCAAAAGTGATGTTTGAGTATATGCAAATAACCAAATCGACTAATGAGAACGGTTATCGCAATATCCACATTTGTCATGCGGGCAATCTTGATCTTTACTGTGGTCGAGTCTTCGTGCAGTCACCTAATAAAACCGATAAGAGGCGATGCGATGAGCAATTCAACCAAAGCCCGTAAACCCGACAGTACCGTTGATGCCTGGGCCATTCTGTTTCTGATTATCTTGGTGGTGGGCACCGCGGTGTTCTGGGTGAGCCACCAATAAACCACGTTGATTGAGCCTCGATTGAGCAGCTAATTGCCACTATCATGGCGGTCATTGCTCAAGGCTTGAATGACGATGTTGAAGGTTCTGATTACCTGTGTGTGGTTGTTGGGGGCGGCGTACGGGGCGGTGGCTCATGCGACGTCTGTGGTGTTTCTCAACCCGGGCCTGTCGACGGAAACCTTCTGGGTCAGTTACACGCAATTCATGCAGGCCGCGGCCAAGGACCTCGGCCTGGATTTGCGTGTGCGCTATTCCGAGCGTGATCCCCAGAACTACCTGGTCCAGGCCCGGGAAGTGCTGCAAGGCACAGCGCGCCCCGATTACCTGGTGCTGGTGAACGAGCAGTACGTGGCGCCGCAGATTCTGCGCATGGCCCAGGGCAGCGGGGTCAAGCTATTGATTGTGAACAGCCTGCCAACGCCCGACCAAGTGCAGATGCTCAATGGGCGCAACGCGGCGCAGTGGGTTGGCAGCCTGGTCGCCAACGATGAGGAGGCGGGCTACCTGATGCTCACCGACCTGCTGCGCCAGCACGGTCCGCTTGCTCCGGGCGAGTTCGTCGACCTGTTGGCCTTTTCCGGCGTCAAGAACACCCCATCCGCGCAGTTGCGCGAACAGGGCATGCGCCGTGCGTTGGCGCAGCACCCGCAAGTGCGTCTGCGCCAGTTGGTCTACGGTGAGTGGGCGCGTGAGCGCGCCTTTGAGCAAGCGACGCAATTGTTCAAGCGCTACCCGCAGACGGCGCTGGTGTGGTCGGCTAACGATCAAATGGCCCTGGGCGCGATGCAGGCCCTGCAAGGCAGTGGGCGCACACCGGGCAAGGACGTGCTGTTCAGCGCGATCAACAGTTCACCCGAGATATTGCAGGCGCGCCTCGACGGGCGCCTGAGCACGTTGGTGGCCGGGCATTTCACCTTGGGTGGCTGGGCGATGGTGTTGATCGGCGATGATGCCGCAGGTGTGGATTTGGCCGCGCACGGCGGGCGTGACCGTCAGGCGGCGTTGTTCCAGCTGATCGATGGCGCCCAGGCGCAACGGTTGCTGGGGCCGATGCCGGCGGTGAACTTCCGCGCGCTGTCGGCCAAGGGCAAGCCGGCGTCCTACCGCTACCCGTTCAACCTGCAACTGCTGCTGCGCTAAATCCCGGCGAGGTGCAGCACCAACTTGACGATCCCGAACAGCGTCAAGGCAAACACCGCCGTGAACAGAATGCCCAGGATCACAAAGTGGCTGGGCTTGCCGTGGGTAAAGTCGCGGGCGCGGTTCTTGCCGCTCTGCACGCCGAACGCGGCGGCCATGACGCTGTGGAGCATCTGCCAGAAGGTGGGGGGCTTGTTGTCTGTTGGATCGTCCATACATCCTCCGCTGCAAAGAGCCTGAGGACAGCATAGACGCTGCATGATTGTGGCGAGGGAGCTTGCTCCCGCTGGGCTGCGTAGCGGCCCCACGATCTTGGGAGCGCTGCGCACT
>NZ_JANLGL010000123.1:0-18084 GCF_024655625.1 Pseudomonas sp. 18.1.10 | reverse complement strand
TCAGAGATGTTCCAACTGAACCACCGCTTTCGCGAGCAAGCCCGCTCCCACATTTGACCCGGTTTACACCTTGGGATTGTCAGCGCCTCAGCCCTTGATTTCCTGATACCGCTTTTCCAGCTCCTGGCGGATCTGGCGGCGCTGTTGCGCCTGCACAAAGCGGCGCTTGTCTTCGCTGTTGTGCGGCTGCAACGGCGGCACGGCGGCCGGCTTGCGTTGGTCGTCCACGGCGACCATGGTGAAGAAGCAGCTGTTGGTGTGACGCACCGAGCGCTCGCGGATGTTTTCGGTGACTACCTTGATCCCCACCTCCATCGAGGTGTTGCCGGTGTAGTTGACCGAGGCGAGGAAGGTCACCAGCTCACCGACATGGATCGGCTCGCGAAAAATCACTTGGTCTACGGACAAGGTCACTACGTAGCGGCCGGCATAACGGCTCGCACAGGCGTAGGCCACTTCGTCGAGGTACTTGAGCAGGGTGCCGCCGTGGACGTTGCCAGAGAAGTTGGCCATATCAGGGGTCATCAGCACCGTCATCGACAGTTGGGCGTTTCCGGGTTCCATAGCACACTCACGGGTTGTAGGCATTGGTTGGGGGGCACCTCTGCGGGTGCTGGAATCTTTGCAGCGCCATCCATAACGGGACGCAGGTGGGCGGCTTGCCGTCACGCCTGGGCCGATCTGTTTCCATATATTGCACCGGCTTTCTGCCGGAAGTCGCGGTGTTAACCTGCAAAAGCCCGTCTCAGGGCATTTCTTACGATTTAGGCAGACTTTTCCTTCCGCACTTTGCGACTTTCCAAAGGCGCGCATGGAAGTGGGAAAAGCGCCGGTACCTTCAAGGAGCCCCTCGCCATGCACGCCATCAGCTTTATCCAGGACCTGGCCGTGATCATGCTGGTTGCAGGGGTGGTCACCATCCTGTTTCACCGCCTCAAGCAGCCGGTGGTGCTGGGCTACATCGTCGCCGGCTTTATCATCGGCCCCCACACCCCGCCGTTCGGCCTGATCCACGACGAAGACACCATCAAGACCCTCGCCGAGCTGGGGGTGATCTTCCTGATGTTCTGCCTGGGCCTGGAGTTCAGCCTGCGCAAACTGTTCAAGGTCGGCGCCACGGCGTTTATCGCGGCGTTCCTGGAGATCATCCTGATGATCTGGATCGGCTACGAGATCGGCCAGTGGTTCGACTGGAACACCATGGACTCGCTGTTCCTCGGCGCGATCCTGGCAATCTCCTCCACCACCATCATCGTCAAGGCGCTCAACGACCTGAAGATGAAAAACCAGCGCTTCGCCCAATTGATTTTCGGCGTGCTGATCGTCGAAGACATCCTCGGCATCGGCATCATCGCCTTGCTGTCGAGCATCGCCGTCAGTGGCACGGTCAGCTCCGGCGAGGTGTTTTCCACGGTCGGCAAGCTCTCGCTGTTCATGATCGTCGCGCTGGTCATCGGCATCTTGCTGGTGCCGCGTCTGTTGGCCTACGTGGCCAAGTTCGAAAGCAACGAGATGCTGCTGATTACCGTGCTGGGCCTGTGTTTCGGCTTCTGCCTGCTGGTGGTCAAGCTGGAATACAGCATGGTGCTGGGCGCGTTCCTGATTGGCGCGATCATGGCCGAATCCCGCCAGTTGATTAAGATCGAGCGCTTGATCGAGCCGGTTCGCGACATGTTCAGTGCGATCTTCTTTGTGGCAATCGGCTTGATGATCGACCCGCAGATCCTCCTGCAATACGCCTGGCCGATTGCGGTGATTACCGTGGCGGTGGTGCTGGGCAAGATGTTGTCCTGCGGCCTGGGCGCATTTATCGCCGGCAATGACGGCCGCACCTCACTGCGGGTAGGCATGGGGCTGTCACAGATTGGTGAGTTTTCCTTCATCATCGCGGCGCTGGGGATGACGCTGCAGGTGACCAGTGACTTCCTGTATCCGGTGGCAGTGGCCGTTTCGGCGATCACCACGTTGCTCACGCCCTACCTGATTCGCGGCGCCGACCCGTTGTCGTTGAAGATCGCGGCGGTGATGCCCAAGCGCATGAGCCGGGTGTTTGGCATGTACGGCGAATGGCTGCGCAGCATTCAGCCTCAAGGTGAGGGCGCGATGCTGGCGTCGATGATCCGCAAGATCATCCTGCAAGTGGGGGTGAATTTGGCGCTGGTGGTGGCGATCTTCTTTACCGGCAGCTTTTTTGCAAAGCGCATCGGCGGTTACCTGGAAGGCTGGATCAGTGACCCAAGCTGGCAGAAGGCGTTGATCTGGGGCGGGGCGTTGCTGTTGTCGCTGCCGTTCTTGATTGCGGCGTATCGCAAGCTCAAGGCGCTGTCGATGTTGCTGGCGGAGATGAGCGTGAAACCGGAAATGGCCGGGCGCCATACCCAGCGCGTGCGGCGGGTGATCGCGGAGCTGATCCCGATCCTGTCGCTGCTGGTGATCTTCCTGCTATTGGCAGCCTTGTCGGCCAGTATTCTGCCGACCAACAAGTTGCTGGTGCTGATTGCCGTGGTCACGGCGGCGGTGGCGGCCGTGCTCTGGCGCTGGTTCATCCGCGTGCATACGCGGATGCAGGTCGCCTTGCTGGAGACGCTGGATAACCATAAGGATACGGCGGAACACTGATTGAGGGGGCTGCTTTGCAGCCCGGCGGGAGCAAGCTCCCTCGCCACAACAGCACACAGGGCTCAGCTTTCCAGCCAGACGTCCCGCGCCCAGTGCCACACCGATTCCCAGGTTTCTTCGGTGACCAGCTCTTCTTCGCCGGACCACAGCACCACGGTGCCGTCTTCTTCGACGCAGTAGTAGTCGTCGCCGTCCTGGCAGATCGGGATCATGCTGCGATCAACGCCGGCATCCCAGGCGTTGGCGGCCACGTCCGGCAGGTAGGTGTGGGACTGCGGGTCGGTGACGGTCACCGGTTCCAGGCTGCCGTAGACCACGTCGCTGACGGTCAGCAGGAACTCACGGAAGACAAACGGGATGTCGATGAACAGCTGTTCTTCGATTTCCACCAGTTGGTCTTCGTCAGGCAATTCCAGGGGAACCGGGACCGGTTCGTTGGCTTCACGCAATTGTTCGATGATTTCTTCCACGGCCGGGATCCTCTTGCTGATGGCGCGGTTTATAGGGGCGTTTTATACAGTAGCTCGCTATAAGTGCAACCGTGAAATAGATATCTCAGCGCGAGCACAATCCCTGTGACAGCGGCGGACTAGAACTGTTTCTCCAGTTTTAGGCTGATGCTGTTTTTGTCGTAGGAATAAATCCAGTCGATATTGCTCTGCACCTTGTTGTATTTGACCGTAAGGCTGGGCACCACGTCGTACACCGCCAGCCGTGGCGCACGCAGGATGAAGGTGTAGCCTTGCTCGTCCTCATTGCGTCGGCCATCGACGATCGCGCTGTAGGCATCGTATTGGCGCTTGCGGTACGAGGCGAACAGCACGGCGCTCACGCCGATGTCGAAGTCCTTGGCGACGCCCAGACGCACGCCCTTTTGCAGGTACGCCGCGACGCGGTCGCGGGCGTTGCGCTCGGTAATGTCGACGCCGCCGAACAGCGTCCACTGCCGGGGCAATACTTGCCACAGGGTGGCGTAGACCGAGCTGATACCGCCGTCGAGGTTGCTGTTGATCTGGTGTTTGTACGTCATGTCCTTGTACTCGCCTTCGAGCTTGAACATGCGCGTGGCCGACAGCGTGTGAATCCACTCGCCGCGCAGGCCCCAGGCGCTGTACATGGCGTTGTCGCCTATGGTGTTGAACTCGTACGACGGCCCGAAGGCGTACTGGTTGCGCGCGTCGTGGTAGCTGTAGCCGGCGTTGTTGATCACCGTGGCTTCGTTGTACTTGCTCTCTTTTTCGTACGCTTGGCCGTACAACAGCGAACGCACGAACAGCCCGTGATGGCCGCTGATGGCGATGCGTTTGTTGAGCGTCGCTTCGTAATCCTGGCCGTGGGCCGACACGGCCTTGGGCAGGGATTGCTTGACCACGTAGGTTTCTTCAGCGGTTTGGTAGCGGTAAGTCACGCTGCCTTCAGACGACTGGTTGAGGTTGTCGCTCCAGGTCGGGCCGATGGCGAACGAGCCTTGCCAGTCTTCGCGATGGTCGAGGGCCTGGATAAAACTGTCGACGGTCTTGCCCAGGCCCATGGCTTGGGCGTCTGACGGGCTGAGGCTGCTGCTGATCTGTGCGAAGACGTGTTTCGAGTCGCGGTCCTTGCGGTTCTCGAACTGCACCCGCGCCAGTTCCAGGCGACCGGGCAGGAAGTCGGGCTGGATGGCCAGCAGGTCCTGGTAATAACGTTCGGCGCTGTCCAGGTCGCCATCGGCACGGGCCAGGCCGCCGTTGGCGTAGGCGGTGAGCATCGGGTCGTGGCCGGGCAGGGCGGTGTAGCGCTTGAGGTAGTCGCGGGCGTTCGGCCATTGCTGGCGCTGAACACTCAGGTACACCGCGCGGCCCAGCTCGTCGAGGTTGTTGCCGACGCTGTAGACCTGGCCGTCGATGGTCAACGACGGCGCGGCGCCGTCACTGGGCAATTCGTCCTTGAGCAACTCGCGCTCTTGCTTGTTGGCGCGGTACTCGATGCTCTGGTTCAGGCGCAGGCTGGTGTCCTGGTCGGCGGCAAACACCGTCGGGGCCGTGAACAGCAGCAGGGAAAGGGGCAAAACATGCAACGTGAGGGATCGCTTGCAGTAGGGCTGGGGCATTACCGGGCTCTCGGGATCGCTTCAAAACGCCAAAAGCAAGTGCCCGACCGGCGGGCACTTGCTTCGTGGTGCTACGTCAGTTCAAGCCGCGGTTACTTGGCTACGCCACCGAAAGCGGTGTCGTAGTCGCGGTTGGTGAACTTGGCGATACCGGCCAGCGACGCGGTAGAGCCTGCGCCGAAGAAGCTGCCTTGGGTGGTACCGGCTGCCAGCACGGCGCTGGTGGTCGGGTTCTGGGCAATGGCGCTGCCGCTGAAGCCGGCAGTGGCGGTGTTGATGTTGGCCGAAATGCCGACTTTCAGCGCAGCGTTGGTCAGCGAACCGGTCAACGTTGGCGAGGCGGTGCCGAAGGTGGCGGTCAGGTCGCCGGACAGCAGGTTGGCCCCGGAGTAGTTGTTGATGCCCTGTACCGCGTAGGTCACGCTGGTGGTTGGCAGCACGCGGCCAGTGGTGTCGCCGGAGTAGTACACGACGCGAGTCGGATCGTTGTTGGTGCCGTTCTGCGACCACTCGCCGTAGTACACCTGCTGGCTGGCGACTTGTTTGAAGTCGAAGTTGCCCAGTGCAGAGTGGGAGGCAGGCATCATCGCCGGGGTAATGGTGGTGACGCCGTTGGCGTCGGCGGGAACCATGCCTTTAAGGCCGGCGAACGTCACTTTTGCACCGTTGTAGAAGGCTTTTACGCCCACGGCAGGTTGGCCTGCTGCGCCCGGGTGATTGGTAGTGCCGGTGCCGCTGGAACCATCGACAACGATAGTGCCGTCGTAACTTTGGCCGGAAGAAGTATCGGCTTGAGCAACGCCAGCCAAACCAAGAAGAGCCACTGCCAGTACGGTGTAGTTAAAAGTTTTCATTTCATGTTCCATTGAGTGAAGTTAATTAAGTCAACACGTAGAGCATTTGCCAATTTCTTCTTTAGCCTCCCATGGTGCACCTCATAAGTTAGAACGTAGTGGTAAAGCCGAGTTTTAATGTGCGCCCCGGCGCGGGCATGGCCGAGCGTGTCAGCGGGTCGACGTAATAGAGATTGGTCAAGTTAGTGCCGGTCAGTTCGATTGAAGCGTCATCGGTCAACTTGTAATTGATGTAGGCGTCATACGTGACGATCTTGTCCCATGACATCGGCGTGTTGATGTAGTAACTGACCATGGGGCTGTTTGGGTAATTCTTATTAAACTTGTTTTCGTGTTGACGGTAATAAATGGCGCGCCCGCCCACTTCCAACTTACGGTTGAAGAACCGACCGCCGAGCCCGAGGTTGGCCGACCATTCGGGTTGCGCCATGCTCACCAGATAACCGCCGACGAAGCCGTCATCCACGCAATTTGGCGTACTGCCATCAGGGGTAATCGCGATTGCCGATTTCTCATCGCACACCCGGTTCTTCAGGACGTGGGCGATGCTCAGGTCGGTGAAGAAGCGCCCCGTGTCATAACGCCCCTGGAACTCAAGGCCGGAGGTTGTCTGCTTGTCCACGTTGCTGAACATCAGGTCCGGGCTGCGTTCAATCACGTTTTTGGTGGTGTTGTGGTAGTAGGTCAGCTTGACGTCGGCGCGTTCACTGCCGCCCCACCCAGCCAGGTTATGGATATACGCGGCTTCGTAGTTATAGGCGTGTTCCGGCTCAAGCCCCCAGGGGTTGATCGAGGACGAGAAGCCCAATGTGCTTTCAAACATGCTGGGGTAGCGGATGGCCTCGCTGTAGCGGATGTAAACCCGACCGTTTTCGGAGGTGTAGAACGTCCCGGACAGTGTCGGCGCCCAAGCGCTGTCTTTCTGATGTTTGGCACTCACGTCTTTCTGGTAGCCGATGCCGGTATCGCTTACGCCGCACGACACCACATTCTGCCCCGCGTTGGCCGCCAGGATGCACGGGTCGTTATAGCGGGCGAGGCGACCTTTATCATCCGCGTTCCACACGGCGCGAAGTTGGGTGTCTTCAATTCGCGGCGTTTCTGCCTGCAACTGGTTTACATCAATGATGCGGAATTCCGGTGGGATTCCGAACAGGTCAAATACGGCGTTGAGGTCGGCAACTTTCTTGTCAACGGCGGCGTTCCATTCGGCGTCGGTCAATGTCTTGCGGGTGGTGTAATCCACGCGATAGGCCGTATTGACCCATTGTGTGGTGGCGCCGCTTTTGTCCTGGGTCTCTTTCAAGTAGTCATCAAACGCCCAATACGATGAATAGCGCGCGCCTGCGGTGAACTTGGCGAAACTTACCGGTCGCCATTCGAAGTTGAAGTTGTACTCCTTTTCTTCACGGCGTCCCGCGCGCGGGTTCATGCGCAACGTGTCGAAGATGGCCGCGTCGTAATAATTGTCCTTTGAACTCAACTTCTCATGCTGGTAACTGGCGCCGAAGGTCAGGTCCAAGCTGTCGATCAACTTGAGTTTGTTGCTGACGGTCACACCGGCCCGGTTGTGTTGGGCGTTGGCCACGGCGGTGTTTCTGAAGATCGGGTCGGCGGCGCTGGTGGCGTTGGGCACGCCGCCACTTGAGTAGGTGTCGCTTTGGGTATTGGTGGCCCAGAGGTTGGAATAGAAATCCACCCACGGGTTGCCCTCGGGCTTGAGGTTGTATTCCAGGTTGTAGGCTTTGCTCTGCACATGGCTCAGGGGCCACTGCGGTACGCCGCTGGATTCGGCGTCGTATTGGTCGCCGGGGCGGAAGAACGAAATGCGTGACGGCAGGATTTCGCCATACAGCGAATCCGTGTCGCGGTAGCCGAACTCCAGGGATTGGTCATCGTCGATCTTCAGCTTGGCCTTGGCCAGCCAGGATTCCATCTTGCTGGAGGTGTTGGGCACCTCATCCCCCGGCTTATAGATGTTGGCCAGGTTAGGGATGTAGTCGAACTGGCCGTTGACCTGTTCGCCCGTGGCGTAGAACCCGCTCTTGTTCTTGCCCGCGTAGTGGTTGCCTTTTTCGCGATAGGCGTAGGCGGCGAGCAGCTCGAATTTTTCCTGGCGGGTGCCGAGGGCCAGGCGGTAGGCCGTGTCGCCGCCGTTGATGAGGCTGTTGTCGCGGCTGGTGCGCGGTTGTTTGTACAGCGATGGGTCGTAGTAGGACGAAATCGGGATGTACTGGTAGTCGGCGGGCGGGCTTTGGCCAGTCATCAAGTGCGGCAGCTTGGGCGACACCGAGTTGTTGCTGCCTTCCATCTTCAGCTCGCCGCCGAATGCCTGGCCGTCCTTGAGGATGTCATCCACGTTCAGGGTGTTGGCAACCACCGCGCCACCCACGCCGCTGTAGACGTTGCGCTCCAGGTTCGGCCCCTTGAGTACCTTGATGCTGCCGATCAGGTTGGGGTCGATGTAGTTGCGATTGTTGGCGCCCATGTAGCCGCGATACACCGTCAGCGCCTGTTCGGTGCCGTCGATGGTCAGCGGCACGCGGCCGGGGCCCTGGATGCCGCGCACGTTGGGGTCGAGCGCGCCGCTGTTGCGGCCGTCACCGCTGTAGACGTTGAGCATGCCCTTGAACATGTCGGCGGGGGCGGCGCCTTTGTAGCGTTCGATCTGCTCCTTGCCGGAATACACCGAGGACACGTCCAGATCGTAGATGTCGTTGTAGCCCTTTTCGTCGCGGGACTCTTTGCCGTCCAGGCCATGCACGTAGATCGGGTGCAGGTCGCCTTGCTGGATGCCGCTCATGCCCGGCGCGGGTTGCACCTGGATGATCGGCCGCTCGGGCTGGTTGCCCAGGCTGTAGGTCAGCGCCTGGTTGGCGAGCAGTTGTTGCAGCGCGGCTTCCAGGGACAGCCGGCCCTTGACCGGGTTGCCGTAGGTGCCAGTGAGGTCATTGCTGCCCAGGTAGACTTCGACACCCGCCTGCCGCGCCAGCAGCACCAGGCCTTCGTCCAGCGACAGGGCGGGTACGTCGAAGTCGTGGTAGCCACCTTGGGGTTGCACCTGTGCAGCGCTGTTGGCCGGGCGGGTTTGCACCGGGTTGATGGCGGCGGCGTCGGCGGCCAGCGCGAACACGGCGAGCTGGATGCCCAGGCTCAGTCGCGTGCGATGTGCTGCCTTGCGCTTCTTGTTGTTCTGTTGCATCTGCAAAACCGGCCTCACTAAAGCAAATAAGAGTTATTCACATGTAGTAGAAACGCAGCAGCAGCGAAAACGCGATAGATCGTTATGATCTATGTATCGTGTTTTATATATTCATGATGTCAATAGGCCCGCAAACGGGGCCTTTCAGTAGATCAGCGTCAGCCCAGGCAGGTCGAGAATGCGCCCGTGGGCTTGCTGTGCAAGGTGTTTGAGGGCGTCGTCGAGATTGTCCAAACGCATCACCGCGCTGATGCGCATGGCGCGCAATGTGTCGCCTTTGACCACGACCAGCCCCGGCCGGTAGCGATTGATGCGCGCCACCGCGTCGCCCAGCGGTTCGCGTTGGAACACCAGGCGACCTTCCTGCCAACTGGCCAGTTCATCCGGGCGCGTGGTGAGCGGCAGCAAACCGGCCTTGGGACTGAAGCGCAGGCTGTTGCCTTGCTCCAGCAGGGCGGAGCCGGCGACGTCATCGCGTTGGGCGGGCGTCAGGTTGACCTCGACCTTGTGCTGCAAAACCCCGACCCAGCCTTCGCGATCCTGGCCGACACCCACAAGGTAGCGCGTACCGCGTGCGGTGATATCGGCGCCGGGGGCGCGCACGGTAAAGGGGCGGCGCTCCTGATCATTGATCGGTGATGGAGTGAACACCGCTTCGCCCTGGCTCAGGCTGACCAGACGGGTTTGCTCGTCATAGCTGACGTTCAGGATGCTGTGGCTGCCCAGTTCAACCTGGCTGCCATCTGCCAGCGTAATGTGGCGAACCTCGCCAAAACCGGTGTGATAGTCGCTGTTCAGTGCTTGCAGCCAGAAGGGCGGCGCGAGCAGCATCCAGCAGCCCAGGGCGGCGGCACCGAGGGCGCTGGTGCAGGTGTTGCGGGTCCAGAGCGTGCGCGGCGGGCGTTGCGGTTTTACATAGCCGGGGTGGCGTTTGAGCGAGGCGGTGGCGCGCCAGGCACGGTCAGCCCGGCCGGCAGCGGCGGCATGTCTGGGGTCGGCTTCCTGCCAACGCTGAAAAGCTTCTAGCTCACGCGCCGACAGCTGGCCTTGTCGATGACGCATCACCCAATCGGCAGCTTTGCGCTCCAACGGGTCGGTCGTTTGTGGGGGAGCATTCACGGTTCTGACTGTTTACCTTCTTGCTTTTCAAGATACCCAAGGCTTAGCCCTCTTGGTCTGGATCAAGCGCCTTGCCAATCTTGGCCAGCGCCATCGCCATGTGTTTTTGTACAGAGCTTGTGGATATCCGTAAATAGCGGGCGGTCTCTTTGTGCGTCATGCCCTCCACCCGGCACAGCATGAAAATGTCGCGGGTGCGCTCGGGCATGCGTTCCAGCAGGCTTTCCAATTGCTCCAGGGCCAGGGCGTCTAGCGCTTGCTCTTCCGGGCCGCTGGCTTCGTCCACCAGGGTGTCGAAATAGGCGGCAGCGTCGCTGTCGAAGCGCTTTTCACCGTAGCGTCGATGGTGATCGATCATGAGGTTGTGCGCGACGCGAAACAGGTACGACGGCGCGCACAGGATGCGTTCCATGTTCTCCAGCTGGGCGATGCGCAGGAACGTGTCCTGCACCAGGTCCGAGGCCAGGCTGGGGGTGCATTTCTTCCGCAACAGGTAACGATGCAGGGCGGATGCATGTTGATTGAAGAGTTTTTCCAGCACGGCGGCACGTTCCTATGCTCGGGCAGAACCGGGAGAGGGCACGAGTATAGTGAGAATGTTTCTCATTAATCCAGTAAAAACAACAAAGCATTTTCGACCGGCAAAAAAAGACCCCGGCGGTGTATTTCACTACACCGCCGGGGTCGTTTACTGCGCGCTCAAGGCGCCAGGTGATCAGCCGTTCTGGCGGATACCGGCCACCAGCCAAGGCTGGTTTTCGCCTTGTGGGCGTTCCATGTTCCAGCTTTCGCTGAACACTTCGCCTTGGTCAAAGCGCGAGTTTTTCGACACGCCGCTGAAGGTCAGGGTGGCGATGGTCTTGTCGGCGCGGTCATCCACACCTTCAAGCTGTACGCGCAGGTCGTCGATGTAGGTCGACTGGAACGCGTCGCCCAGCTCAGCGCGTTCGCGCTTGAGGAACTCCAGCAGTTGCGGGGTCACGAACTCGGCGATCTTGTCCATTTCGTTGGCGTCCCAGTGTTGCTGCAGGGACTGGAAGTGGCTGCGGGCCGCTTCGACGAAACGCTCTTCGTTGAACCACGCCGGTGCGTTGATGACCGGGCGGGCAGCAGCAGGGGCTGCGGAACCACCGAAGATCGAACCCATGGCTGGCTTTTGCTCGAACACTTCACGCTGCATCGGCGCGCCGGCTGGAGCCATGTGCTCCTGCTGCTTGCGGCGACGGGCGGCGATAAAGCGGAAGATCACAAAGGCGATGACCGCGAGGATCAGCATGTCGAAGATCTGCATGCCCTGGAAGCCGCCGCCCATGAACATGGAAGCGAGCAGGCCACCGGCCGCGATGCCGGCCAGAGGGCCCAACCAGCGCGAAGCACCGCCGGCCTTGGCAGCAGCGCCAGCAGCACCGGCCGCGCCTGCGGTAGCCGCTGCACCGCCCATGCCGCCAGCGGATGGAGCCATCTGGCTGGTTTGGTGAGTCGGTGCTGCGCCCGAACTTTTGCCGCCACCGAAGCGCTTGGCGTTGGCGTCGAGGCTCATCGTCAGGCCGATGCACAACGCCATGGCGATGCTAAGAAAACGTTTCATAAAGGGAATTCCCATTTGTGGATTGCACGCGCGCCATGTTGCACAGGTGTCGTGACAGTGGCTAGCGACATAATGTTTCGGGCTTTTGCGTAAGACGAAATCTGAATGGTCTGTAGGACGTATTACAGATATTGGCCCGCATCGCTGAAAAACAAGAGCAGCGCGGCCGATCGTTCCCACGCGGAGCGTGGGAACGATCAGGGTCAGATGGCTTCGAGCTTCGCGTAACCCATCATCAGCCACTTGCTGCCTTCGGCGAAGTTCACCTGCACCCGTGCCTGGGCGCCGGCGCCTTCGAAGTTGAGGATCATGCCTTCGCCGAACACCGAATGCCTGACCTGCTGGCCGAGGCTGAACTGGGTTTCCGGAATTTCGGAGCCGGCAAACAGGCTGCTGGCGCTCTGCTGCTGGCCGCCGCCGAACGGGCGGCTGACGCTGTTGGACAGGCGCACTTCCTGAATCAGCCCCTTCGGCACTTCACGTACGAAGCGCGACACCTTGTTGTAGGTCTCGCTGCCGTACAGGCGTCGGGTCTCGGCGTAGGTCATCACCAGGTTCTGCATCGCCCGGGTAATGCCCACGTAGGCCAGGCGGCGTTCTTCCTCAAGGCGGCCAGGTTCTTCCAGGCTCATCTTGTGGGGGAACAGGCCTTCTTCCATGCCCACCAGGAACACATACGGGAATTCCAGGCCCTTGGCGCTGTGCAAGGTCATCAGCTGGATGCTGTCTTCATGCTCGTCGGCCTGGGTATCACCGGCTTCCAGGGAGGCATGGCCGAGGAAGGCGGCGAGCGGGGTCAGCTCCTCTTCGTTCTCGGTGTTTTCGAACGCGCGGGCGGCGCTGACCAGTTCCTCAAGGTTTTCTACCCGAGCCTGGCCTTTCTCGCCTTTTTCCGCTTCGTGGTAGGCAATCAGCCCGGACTGCTCGATCACCGTCTGCGTCATTAAATGCAGGGGCATTTCCGCACACTTGGCGGCGAGGTTCTCGATCAGCTCGACAAATACCCCCAACGCCCCGGCCGCGCGGCCGGTCAGGCCTTTATTGGCGATGAGCAAGCGCATGGCTTCCCACATCGACACATCGGCATGGCGCGCGTGATCGCGAATCGCCTCGACGGTTTTTTCGCCGATGCCACGGGCCGGGATGTTAATCACCCGCTCCAGCGCCGCATCGTTGCCGCGACCTTCCAGCAAACGCAGGTAGGCCATGGCGTTCTTGATTTCGGCGCGCTCGAAGAAGCGCTGGCCGCCATAGATGCGGTACGGGATGCGTTCGCGCAGCAAGGCTTCTTCCAACACCCGCGACTGGGCGTTGGAGCGGTACAGAATCGCGATATCGCTGCGCGCGAGGCCGGTCTTCAGCGCGCTTTCGATGGTTTCCACCACGTAGCGCGCTTCATCGTGCTCGTTGAACGCGGCGTACAGGTTGATCGCCTCGCCTTCGCCGCCGTCGGTCCACAGCTCTTTGCCCAGGCGCCCGGTGTTGTTGGCGATCAAGGCGTTGGCGGCCTTGAGGATACCGGCGGTGGAGCGGTAGTTCTGCTCCAGGCGAATGGTGATCGCGTCCGGGAAGTCTTCGGAATACTGGTAGATGTTCTCGATTTTCGCGCCACGCCAGCCGTAGATCGACTGGTCGTCATCGCCCACCACCATCAGGCTGTCGCCGCCCTTGGCCAGCAGGCGCAACCAGGCGTATTGCACGGCGTTGGTGTCCTGGAACTCGTCCACCAGGATATGCCGGAAGCGCTTCTGGTAATGGGCCAACAGGCCCGGGTTGTCGCGCCACAGGTCGAGGGCGCGCAGCAGCAGCTCGGAGAAGTCGATGACCCCGGCGCGTGCGCAGGCCGCTTCGTACGCTTCATAAATGCTGCGCATGGTGGCCAGGAACAGATCGCCGCTGGCCTGGATATGCTGCGGGCGCAGGCCTTCGTCTTTCTGACCGTTGATAAACCATTGCGCCTGGCGCGCCGGCCAGCGTTGTTCGTCCAGCCCCAGCTCGCGGATCACCCGCTTGACCAAGCGTTGCTGGTCATCGCTGTCGAGGATCTGGAAGGTCTGGGCCAGGCCCGCTTCCTGCCAATGCGCCCGCAACAGGCGGTGCGCCAGGCCGTGGAAGGTACCTACCCACATGCCGGCCGGGCTGATGCCCATCAACTGCTCGATGCGATGGCGCATCTCGGCAGCGGCCTTGTTGGTGAAGGTCACCGACAGGATCGAATGGGGGGACGCGTTTTCGACCTGGATCAACCAGGCGATACGGTGCACCAGCACTCGGGTTTTACCGGAGCCAGCACCGGCCAGGACCAACTGACGGCCAACGGGGGCGGCTACGGCCTGGCGTTGGGCATCGTTGAGGGAGTTCAGCAAAAGGGAGAGATCATCGCGCATCGGCGCATTCTATGGCCCTCGGGGGAGTGGGGCAAACCCCAATGCTGGACGGTCGATAATTCTGTCGGGGCGGATGACCGGTCGGTCAGAGGGTGCAGCCCCCGCACCGCCTTGCCCGAGCTGTCTGGCACCGAGGTTTGCGGGTAAATATCCGCTGGTTTTTATGACGCAGAGCAGTTTGGCCCACGCGCAGGCTTGTGTATGCTCCGTCCACGTTTCGGGCTCACCATTATAAGAACACTGCCTATGACCCTTAGCACCGACCTGCTCAGCCCCTCGGCGGCGCCCGCGCAGGTTATCCGCAAGCACTACGCCACCGAGATGGCGGTCGAACGCACGCGCCTGCTGTATCAGGGCTCGTTGTTGCCCACCTTATTAATGTTGGTCAACGGTTTGGTCTGCGCCTGGCTGCTGTGGAACCCCAAGCAATACCTGCTGGACAGCATCTGGCTGGTCTGGCTGCTGGCGTTGGTGGCGATGCGCGTGATCCAGGTGGCGGCCTTTGATTCGGCCATGCCCAGCCGCCAGGCCCAGCCGGTGTGGCGGCGCATGTTCATGCTCGGCTCGGCGGTCAGCGGCCTGACCCTGGCCACCGCCGCCATCGCCCTGGTGCCGGTGGACAGCTTTATGCAGCAGGCCTGGGTGTTCGGCCTGATCGGCGCCGCGACGCTGTCGGCCAGCGTGGCCTACGCCGTGAGCTTGCCGGCGTTCCTGTCGTTTGCCTTGCCGTGCCTGGTGCCGGCGATCCTCTATCTCTTCTGGAACGGCGCGCCGCAGCAGCAAGGCTGGGGCGTGCTCGGCCTGATCCTGCTGGCGTCCTTGAGCGTGGTGGCGTGGCAGGTCAACCGCCTGATCCAGCGCGGGCTGTTGCGGCGCTTCCAGAACCAGGCGCTGATCGAGCACTTGCAGCAGGCGCAGCAGCGCAGCGAGCAGTTGAATCAAGAGCTGGTGCGCGAAGTCGAGCAACGCCGGCAAATCGAGCAGGAATTGCGCGAAGCCCAGACCGGCCTGCAAGACCGCGTGGCCCAACGCAGCCAGGAACTCGACGCCGCCAGCCTGGCCCTGAACAAAAGCGAAGCGCGCCTGGCCATGGCGCTGCAAGCCAGCGAGTTGGGCCTGTGGGACTGGAACCTGCAAACCGACGAGGTCCACCACACCCAACTCAAGGAGTTGTTCGGCCTGGAGCCCGAGTACGTCACGGCGATGCTCAGCCACCTCAAGCCGCGCCTGCACCCCGACGACCTGCCGCTGCTCAAGCGCGCGTTGGTCGAGCATCTCAAGGGCCGCAGCGAGGACTATCAGGTCGAATACCGCGTGCGTCACGGCGCCGGCCACTGGGTGTGGATCGAAGACCGTGGCCGCGCCGTGGAGCGCGCGCCCAGCGGCCGGGTCACGCGCATGCTCGGCACCCGCCGCGACATCAGCGCGAGCAAAGTCCTGGAAGAACAACAGCGACTCGCGTCGACGGTCTTCGAGGCGGCCAGCGAAGGCATCGTGATTCTCGACCCGGACTACAAGCTGATCGCGGTGAACCAGGCCTTCAGCCGTGTCACCGGTTTTGACATCGATGACATGCTCGGGCGCAACGTCGTCGAACTGCCCAGCAGCCGCGACGCGCGCCGCCACTTCCCGGTGATCCGCCAGGCGTTGCTCAGCCATGGCACCTGGCAGGGCGAACTGGTGGAGACGCGCAAGAACGGCGAGTTGTATCCACAGTGGCTGCAATTGAATGTGGTGCGTGATGTTCGGGGAAAGGTCAGCCATATCGTGGGCTTCTTCGCCGATCTCTCGGCGCGCCGCGAATCCGAAGAGCGCATGCGCTACCTCACCCACTACGACGAGCTGACCGGGCTGGCCAACCGCTCGCTGTTCCGCGAGCGCCTGCGCGAAGCCCATGCGCGGGTGCGCCAGGGCGGGCGCAGTTTGGCGCTGCTGCATATCAACCTCGACCGTTTCAAGCTGCTCAACGACAGCCT
Organism: Pseudomonas sp. 18.1.10; assembly: GCF_024655625.1. Classification (NCBI taxonomy): domain Bacteria; kingdom Pseudomonadati; phylum Pseudomonadota; class Gammaproteobacteria; order Pseudomonadales; family Pseudomonadaceae; genus Pseudomonas; species Pseudomonas sp. 18.1.10. Next base: position 2,250 of record NZ_JANLGL010000123.1, on the reverse strand, counting down.
GGGGCATGAAGTCGCCGACCAACTGCTGCAGAAAATGGCGCGCCGCTTGATAAATGCCTTGCCTGAGGCGGACACCATTGCGCGGTTGTCCGGCGATGAATTTGCCGTGTTGTTCGACGCCTACGGCAGCCTGTCGAGCCTGGCGCGCGTGGCCACGCGGTTGCTGGCCAAACTGCGCGTGCCGGTGACGGTGGACGGCCATGAGCTGGTGGTCAGCGCCTCAATGGGCGTCAGCCTGCTGCCGGATAATGCGCGGGAAATTTCCGCGCTGGTCAGCCAATCGAACATGGCCATGCAACACGCCAAGCACCTGGGCGGCAACAATTTCCAGTTCTACACCGACAGCCTGCAAGCGAGCACTTTGGAGCGCTTGCAGCTGGAAAACCAACTGCGCAAAGCCATCGAAGATCGCCAACTGACGGTGTTCTACCAACCAAAACTGTGCCTGGCCACCGGCAAGCTCAACGCCGCCGAGGCGCTGGTGCGTTGGGAGCATCCGCAGTGGGGCATGGTGCCGCCGGGCGAGTTTATCGGCCTGGCCGAAGAGACCGGCCTGATCGTGCCGCTGGGCGAGTTTGTGCTGCGCCAGGCCTGCTGGCAGGCGTGTGAATGGCAGCGCCAGGGGCTGGCGCCGATCCGGGTGTCGGTGAACCTGTCGGTGCATCAGTTGCGCCAGGGCAAGTTGGTCAGCCTGGTGCGCCAGGTCCTCGAAGAAACCGGGCTGGACCCGCAATATCTGGAGTTGGAGCTGACGGAGAGCCAGCTGCTCGACAGTGTTGAACACATCATCGCCACCTTCCAGCAGTTGCGCGACCTGGGGGTGAAGCTGGCCATCGACGACTTCGGCACCGGCTATTCGTCCCTCAGCTACCTCAAGCGCATCCCCGTGGATTACGTGAAGATCGACCAGACCTTCATCCGTGGCCTTGGCCAGGGTCGTGAAGACGCGGCAATCACCCGGGCAATCATCGCCATGGCCCATGGCTTGGCGCTGAAAGTGGTGGCCGAAGGCGTGGAAGATCAGCAGCAGTTGGACTTCCTGCGCGGGGAGCGTTGTGACGAAGTGCAGGGCTATCTAATCAGCCGGCCGATGCAGGCAGAAGGGCTGGCAGATTTGTTACGGAAAAATGCAGATTTCCCTTGATGATGGCAGGGCCGCCCCGGTGGCTACAAAGCGCCTGCCCTTTGAATCAGAGGGCAGCAGGGCGATTTAGTGATGCATCAGACGGGCAAAACGACAATTCTTGTAGTATAACTACAAGCTTGCTACATCCCTGGCACCTGCCAATAACAAGAGTCCTGCCCTTTGAACCTGTTGCAACATATCGCCCAGTCGCGCCACCTGTTACGTAAATCGGAACTCAAGGTTGCCGACCACGTGCTGCTTGATCCTGCGGCCGTGATGCACAGCTCCATGGCCGACCTGGCCCACAGCGTGGGCATCAGCGAGCCGACCATCGTGCGCTTCTGCCGCGCCATCGGTTGCTCCGGGTTCCAGGACCTGAAACTCAAGCTGGCCCAAAGCCTGGCCGCCGGCGCGAGCTTCGGGCAGTTTGCGATCCACGAAGACGACTCCGTCGCCGACTACAGCCTGAAAATCTTCGACACCACGCTGCACACCCTGATGGAAGTGCGCGAGAAGCTCGACCCGATCGAGCTGCAAAAAGCCGTGACGGCGATGTCCCAGGCCCAGCGTGTCGAGTTCTATGGGTTTGGCGCTTCGGGTGCGGTGGCTGCCGACGCCCAGCATAAATTCTTCCGACTGTTGCTCACGGCAGCGGCCTACAGCGACCCGCATATGCAGGCGATGTCGGCGGTGACGTTGAAGCCCACCGACGTGGCGATCTGCATTTCCCAGTCCGGGCGTTCCAAAGACCTGCTGATAACCGCCAACCTGGTGCGTGAAAGCGGCGCGACCCTGATTACCCTGTGCCCGAGCCAGACGCCGTTGGCGGAGCTGTCCACCGTCAACCTGGCGATCGATGTGCATGAAGACACCGAGATCTACACGCCGCTGACCTCGCGCATCGCCCACCTGGTGGTGATCGACGTATTGGCGATGGGCGTGGCCATGGCGCGCGGGCCGAGCCTGGTCAACCACCTCAAGAGCGTGAAGCGCAGCTTGCGCAGCCTGCGGTTGTCGCCCAAGTCCGTCAAAGCCCTCGACGACTGATAGAAATGTACGCGGACCAATGTGGGAGCGGGCTTGCTCGCGAAAGCGGTGGGTCAGTCAGAACATCTTTGACTGAC
>NZ_JANLGL010000122.1:0-18269 GCF_024655625.1 Pseudomonas sp. 18.1.10 | reverse complement strand
AGTCAATGAATTTGTATCTGACCCACCGCATTCGCGAGCAAGCCCGCTCCCACAGTTTTTGACCGCGTCAGGTCTTTACTCCGCCTGAGCGGCTTGAAATGAGGCTTGAACCTGCGGCTCCCGCCGAATCATCCGCTTCATCTTCGCCTCAAACGCCCACGTCAGGCTCACCGCCGCACACGCCAGCCCCAGCGCCAGGCCCCACCACACGCCGGTCGGTCCCCAGCCCAGGGTGAACGCCATCAGCCACGCCGCCGGCGCACCGATCAGCCAGTAGCAACCCAGGCCCACCAGGAACGTGGTCTTGGCGTCCTTCAGCCCACGGATACAACCCATGGCGATGGTCTGCACACCGTCGAACAATTCAAACCACGCCGCCACGGCCAACAGGCTGACGGCCAGCACGATCACGTCGTGGAACTTCGGGTCATTGTGGTCGAGGAACAGCCCGATCAACGGGTCGGACAACAACCAGAACACGGCGGCAAATCCAAGCATCACCGTCGCGCCAAAACCGATGCCGACCCGGCCAGCCAGACGCGCCTGCAGCAACTGCCCGGCGCCGTAATGCTGGCCGATGCGCATGGTCACCGCGTAGGACATCCCCGCCGGCACCATGAACGCCACCGAAACAATCTGCAGGGCGATCTGATGCGCCGCCAACTGCGTGCTGCCCATGGTGCCCATGCACAGCGCCGCGAAGGCGAACAACCCGACCTCCACCGCATAGGTGCCGCCAATCGGCAGGCCCAGGCGCCACAGCTCGCGCAGGTAGGAGGTGTTGAGGCGCAGCAAGCCCGTGCCCAGCGGGTAAGCGGCATACGCACGGTTGCTGCGGATGTACCACATCAACGCCAAGGCCATGCCGTTGGCGACGATGGCGGTGACCAGGCCGATGCCCATCAAGCCCAGTTTCGGCAGGCCGAACATGCCCTCGATCAGGGCATGGTTGAGCAGGTAGTTGATGACCGTACCGCACAGGCTGATGACCATCACCGGCGTGGCTTTGCCGATGGCGCTGGTGAAGCCGCGCAAGGCCATGAAACTCAGGTAGCCGGGCAGGGCAAACGGCAGGATCGTGAGGAATTGCCCCGCCGCCTGAACGTTGGTTTCGGTCTGGCCAAACATCAACAGCACGGGCTTTAGGTTCCACAGCAGCAACGCCGCCGCGAGGGCCATCAGCATGGCGAGCCACAACCCGGCCTGGGTCAGGCGGGTGGCGCCTTCGATATCGCCCGCGCCGTGACGGATCGCCACCAGGGTGCCCACGGCGGCAATCACGCCGATGCAGAAAATCGCCACGAACGAATAGCTGGCCGCCCCCAGGCCGCCGCCGGCCAGGGCTTCGGGGCTCAGGCGCGCCATCATCAGGGTGTCGGTCAACACCATCAGCATGTGTGCCAACTGTGAGGCAATCAACGGCCCCGACAGCCGCAGAATGGCCCAGAGTTCGGTACGTGCCGGATGCTGCATTATCATCACGCTCAAATAGTCAGGGGGTTGTGGAAGGGTTGATTCTCGGCGCTCTCGGCCGATTGCACAAAGGGATAAAAGCGATCGTTCGCATGATTAAAACTCATGCCCGATTGATTCTGGTAGGGTTTCGCCATCCTGCTGTCGGAGCTTTCCGCATGTCCCGTCGTCTTCCTCCTCTTTACGCCCTGCGGGCTTTTGAAGCCGCGTCCCGGCACAACTCCTTCACCCGCGCGGCGGAAGAACTGTCGATTACGCAAAGTGCGGTGAGCCGGCATATCCGCACCCTTGAGGACCACTTCGCCTGCCGCCTGTTCCAGCGCAGCGGTCGCACCTTGCAGCTCACCGAAGCGGCGCGCCTGTTGTTGCCCGGCGTGCGCGAGGGGTTTGCGGCACTGGAGCGTGCCTGCCATACCTTGAACGCCGAAGATGACATCCTGCGCATGAAGGCGCCTTCCACCCTGACCATGCGCTGGCTGCTGGCGCGGCTCAGTCGTTTTCGCGCCTTGCAGCCGGGCAACGAAGTGCAGTTGACCAGCGCGTGGATGAACGTGGATGAAGTGGACTTCAACCAGGAGCCCTTCGACTGTGCGGTGTTGTTGAGCTACGGGCATTTCCCGGCGGATTGGGAGGCGTGCTACCTGTACCCGGAGTTGCTGATTCCAGTCGGCGCGCCAAACCTGTTGGACGACGGGCCATGGGACGCCGCACGCCTGGCGACGGCCGAGCTGTTGCATCCCACACCCGACCGCCGCGACTGGCGCAGCTGGCTGGAGCGCATGGGCTTGTCGTCGCAGGTATCGCTCAAGGGCGGCCAGGTGTTCGACACCCTTGAACTGGGCATGATCGCCGCCGCGCGGGGCTACGGCGTGTCCATGGGGGATTTGTTGATGGTGGCCGAAGACGTGGCCCAGGGGCGCTTGAGCCTGCCATGGCCCACCGCGGTGGCCAGTGGGGAAAGTTACTACCTGGTGTGGCCGAAAACCCGCCCCGGCGGTGAGCGGTTGCGGCGCCTGGCGGACTTCCTGCAAAGCGAAGTCAAAGCCATGGAATTGCCCCAGGTCGAGCGCCTGTAATGAAGCGTTGCGCACCGTTCATGCAATCGTTTGCGCGATAACCCTGTGAATCGCTCAAGTATTGCCCTGGCACGCCGAAGTAGGTGTGTTGGAACCATCGTGCCCCAACGCTTCCCACTAGATAAATTGCCGAGCAGCGCTATGAGATCAGGATGATCCTGGCCTCGGCCAGGAGCTGTCATGTCTCAACCTCGCGCCCGGATCGCCTCCCAGCTAGGCCTCGCGCTCGCCGTGATTCTGGCTGTCGTCATCAGCGGCAGCACCGTGTTTGCCTTGCGTTCCCTCGACTCCGCCAACCTCGACACCCGCGAGGAGCACCTGGCCAGCGAAGCACGCCTGCTCGCCGACCAGCTCAATACCTTCCACAGCACCTTGCGCGAAAGTACCCAGCGTTTGAGCGGGCTGTTTGAAAAGCGCTTCGGCGCCGGTTTGAGCGTGCGTGCCGACCAGCCGGTGACCGTGGCCGGCGTACAGACCCCGAGCCTGTTCCTGGGCAGCGATCTGTTGAACAACGATTTCGCCGAAGTCGATGAGTTCAAGGACACCTCGGGCGGCGTGGCCACGGTGTTTGTGCGCAACGGCGAGGACTTTATCCGCGTCAGCACGTCCCTGACCAAACAGGACGGCAGCCGCGCCATCGGCACGGCGCTGGATCACCAGCACCCGGCCTATCAACGCTTGCTGGCCGGGCAGAACTACGTCGGCCGTGCCGTGTTGTTCGAACGTTCCTACATGACCCAGTACACACCGGTACGCGACAGTGCAGGAAAAGTCATCGCCGTGCTGTTTGTGGGCTTCGATTACACCGACGCGCAGAACGCCCAGTTCGACAACCTCAAGCGCTTCCGCATCGGCCAGACCGGCTCCCTGGCGTTGCTCGATGAGCAGAAGAAGTGGCTGGTGCCACCGGCAGGCGTGCAGGCGCTGGACCAGGCGGTCCCGGTAGTGCTCGACCTGGCGAAAAAGCCGGGCGCCGGGCGGTTCTGGAGCGACAAGAACGAAGACTTCTACAGCGTCGCGGTGCCGTTCGAGGGCGGCCCGTGGTCGGTGGTGGCCAGCATGCCGAAGGCTGAGATCCGTGCAGTCACCTGGGCCGTGGGGATTCGTTTGGTGATCGGCAGCGTGCTGGCGATGTTGCTGGCGGTCGGCGCGGCGGTCTGGCTGCTGCGCAGCAAATTGCAGCCGTTGAGCGACCTGGTGCGCCAGGCCGAGGCCCTGGGCGCGGGTGATTTGAGCGCGCGCTTGAACGTGTCCAGCCATGACGAAATCGGCCAACTGGCGCGCAGTTTCAACCAGATGGGTGAAGCGTTGTCGACCATGGTCTCGCATATCCGCAAGGCGGCTGAAGAGGTCAACAGCCGGGCGCAGGCGTTGTCCGGATTGTCTGGCGGGGCCTATGAAGGCATGGAGCAGCAGTCTGGCGAGATCACCAGCATGGCCGGCGCCGTGGAAGAGTTCAGCGCCACTTCGCTGAACATCGCCGACAACATGGGCAATACCGAACGCCTCGCCCAGGAAAACGCCCAGCAGACACGCATCGGCCGCAACTCGATGCAAGAGGCGTCGTCGTCCCTGGAACATATCGCCACCGCGCTGAACAGCACGGCCACCGTGATCAATACCTTGGGCCAGCGTTCCCAGGAGATCGGCGGGATTGTCGGCACGATCACCTCCATCGCCGACCAGACCAACCTGCTGGCGCTCAATGCCGCCATCGAAGCCGCCCGTGCCGGTGAGCAGGGCCGTGGGTTTGCCGTGGTCGCCGATGAGGTGCGCAACCTGGCGTCGCGCACCCGCGAGGCTACCGACGAAATTTCCGCGATGATCCAGAGCATCCAGCAGGAAACCGGCAACGCCATCACCACCATGGAACACGGCAATGTGCTGATGCAGGAAGGCCTGTCGCGCAACGCCGACGTGGCCTCGGCCCTTGCGCGCATCGACGAGCAAAGCCGCTCGGCGGGGCAGCAGTTTGCCGCGATCACCACGGCGACCCAGGAACAGAGCAGCACGGCGACGTTGCTCAGCAGCAACTTGCAGAGTATTGCGCTGGCCAACAGCGAGCAGCGCGAAGTGGTGTCGAACCTGGCGATTACGGCCAAGGAGCTGGAGACGTTGGCGGCAGGCTTGCGCCAAGAGGTCGACCGCTTCCGTTGAAGGTCGGCGCCGGGGCTGGCCTATGGGTTTTTCAGCGCACCCGCCAGGCGCACCATGGCGGTTTCGATTTCATGGGCGTTCAAGGATGAATAGCCCAGCAGCCAGCCCTGCTTTTTTTCGTCGCCGGCGTATAACCGGCTGAGACCGGGCAACTGCACACCGGCGCTGGCGGCTTGGCGAATGGTGGTTTCTTCTGACCAGCCTTCGTGCAGCAAGCACGGGATTTGCAGCCCGCCCGGCGGGCGGCAGGCTGTCACCACACCGTGCAGATGCTTGCCGATCGCCTCCAACATGAGCGTTTGGCGTGCGCCGTAGAGTTTGCGCATGGCCCGGACGTGGGCGTTGTAATGCCCGTCCTCCATAAAGCGCGCCAGTGTCAGTTGCAGGCTCTGCGGTGTGTGGCCGTCCATCATGCTGCGGGCGTAGGTGAACGCTTTGACCAATTCGGCTGGCAGCACCATGTAGCCCATGCGCAGGCCGGGGTAGAGGGTCTTGCTGAAGGTGCCGATGTAGAGCGTGCGCCGGTACTTGTCCAGGCCCTGCACGCAGGCGGTGGGTTTGCCTTGGTAGTGAAACTCGCTGTCATAGTCATCCTCGATGATCCACTTGCCGTGTTCCGCTGCCCAGTGGATCAACTCAAGACGACGTTCCAGGGCCAACGTGACGCCGGTCGGGTATTGGTGGGAGGGCGTCACATACACGCAAGGGGCGCCGCTGCGGTCGGCGTGCAGCAGGTCGGTGCGTATGCCGTGCTCATCGACGTCGATCGGCACAACCCTGGCCTCGGCGGTTTCAAACGCCTTTTTCGCGCCAAAGTACCCCGGGTTCTCCAGCAGGATCGGTTTGCCGACGTCCACCAGCAACTGTGCGCAGAGAAACAGCGCCTGGCGCGTACTGCTTAGCACCAGCACCTGGTCCGGCGAGCATTTGGCGCCACGCTCAAGGTTCAAGTAGGTGGCGATGGCTTTGCGCAATGGCTCAGCGCCCTGCGGGTCGCCGTGCAACAGCACGTTGCTGCGATGGTCCTTCATCACCTGGCGTTGCAGGCGCTCCCAGACGTCCGTCGGGAACGTCCGTGTTTCCGGCAGGCCGGTGGCAAACGCCTTGATGACCTGTTGATCGTTCACGCCGCCGCTGTCGAGGATCATCCTGCCGCGCTGACTCAAGCCTGCGCCGTTCGCCGCCTCGCTGCTTTTGACGGCTTCGGCCTTGGTGCGTCGGCGCGAGGCACCGCGCAATTCGGTGCCGATGGCATCGCACACATAGCTGCCAGAGCCTGCGCGCCGCACGATGAAACCATCACGGTGCAACTGCACGTAGGCGTTTTCCACCGTGTCGCGGGCAAGCCCCAGTGATTTGGCCAGCACCCGCGTCGCCGGCAGCTTCAGGCCGGGCGCCAGTGCGCCGTCGAGGATCAGCGTGCGCAATGCGCGCTGGATACGCTGGTGCAGGTCCAGCAGGCGCAATTCAGCATCATTGAGCCGCATCTGCAGCGTTTCCAATTCGAACGTTTTTGCCATGCGGTCTGCTCATCCTTGATGAATTGGCCGGTAGTGGCAGGCCAGTCTGTCCGTAGACTTTAACCCTTGCTGCTATCACCTATCCACCGCAAGGAGCAACGCCCCATGTCCTCTCCGCTCTCGTCGCCGTTGCGCTGGCGCGACCTGTTCCACCCGGTGATTGCCGGGCTTATTTCGGTGATCGTCAATTATGGCGGCACCTTTATCCTGGTGTTCCAGGCGGCCAGGGTTGCGGGGCTCAGCTCTGAGCTGACGGCGTCGTGGGTGTGGTCGGTGTCGATTGGCGTTGGCGTCACCGGGTTGTATCTCAGTTGGGCAAACCGTCAGCCGATCATCACCGCGTGGTCGACGCCTGCCGCGGCGTTTCTGGTGGTTGCGCTGGCCACGACGCCCTACGCCGAGGCGGTCGGTGCGTACATGCTGTCAGCTGCCGCCTTTGTGTTGCTGGGGTTGTCGGGCTGTTTCGAAAAACTCATCCGCTTGATTCCGCCCGGCATCGCCGCCGCGCTGCTCGCCGGTATCCTGCTGCCGTTCGGGGTGGGCGCGTTTGCGGGCATGAGCCTCGACCCGCTGTTGGTCGGGTTGTTGGTCGTCGCCTACATCCTGCTCAAGCGGTTTACCGCGCGTTACGCCGTTGTTGGCATTCTGGTGCTGGGGCTGGCGTTTCTGTTGACACAGGCGCGCGTGGATCTTTCGGGGCTATCCCTGCAATTGGCGGCGCCGGTGTTCACCCCGCCTGAGTTCTCGCTCAATGCGCTGCTCAGCGTGGCACTGCCGCTCTTTCTAATCACGCTGACGGGGCAGTACATGCCAGGCATGCTGGTGCTGCGCAACGACGGCTTCAAGATCAGCGCCAACCCGATCCTCACGGTAACTGGGCTGGGCTCGCTGTTAATGGCGCCCTTTGGCTCCCACGCGTTCAACGTGGCGGCCATCACCGCCGCGATCTGTACCGGCAAGGAAGCCTCGCAAGACCCCTCCAGGCGCTGGATCGCGGGGGTTGCCGCCGGTGTGTTCTATATCCTAGTCGGGGTCTTCGGGGTGACGCTGGCTGCGGTGTTCATGGCGTTCCCGGCCACCTTCATTACGACGCTGGCCGGCTTGGCCCTGCTCGGCACCATCGGCGCGAGCCTGGCCAGCGCCATGGCTGACGCCAAATCCCGAGAGGCATCGCTGATAACCTTTCTGGCGTGCGCTGCCAATATCACCCTGTTGGGCATAGGCGGGGCGTTTTGGGGGCTGTTGATCGGGCTGGCGGCGTATGCGTTGCTCAATGGCCGCCTGCCCAGGAGAAAGACGGCAGCAGACGATTCGACCGAGGGCGCCACGCAATAAGGCTCGCCTATCGGTGGTCACCCTGGCTGCACGCTGCTGGCCGGTATTGCAGGGCTTCGGCAATGTGCTGGCGACCGATAGTTTCCGCGCGCTCCAGGTCTGCCAGGGTGCGCGCCACTTTCAGCAGCCGGTGGGCGGCGCGCAGGGACAGGGTCAGCCGCTCGCACGCGCTTTCCAGCCAGGCTTCATCGGGCTTGGACAGCGCGCAATGCCGGCGCAGCCCAGGTAAATCCAGGAACGCATTGGCACAGCCCTGGCGGTTTTGCTGGCGCTCCCGGGCCTGGGCCACCAGCGCCGACGCGGTGGCCGTGTTGTCGCCGGTTTGTGGCGCCGGGTTCAACGCGGTGGTTTCCCGGGCGACGGTCAGGTGCAGGTCGATCCGGTCCAGCAACGGTCCGGAGAGCTTGTTGCGATAGCGCTGGATCTGCTCCGGCGTGCAGCGACAGCGCCCGCTGGGTTCGCCCATGTAGCCACAGGGGCAGGGGTTCATTGCGGCCACCAGCTGAAAGCGCGCGGGAAAGCTCACACGGTCGCGGGCGCGGGAGATGACGATGTGCCCCGACTCCAAAGGCTCGCGCAGAACCTCCAGCACCTTGCGATCAAACTCCGGTAACTCATCCAGAAACAATACGCCGTGATGGGCCAGGGTGATTTCCCCCGGCTGCGGCTTTGATCCGCCGCCCACCAAGGCCGGGCCTGACGCCGAATGGTGGGGCTGACGAAACGGTCGATGCGGCCAATGGCTCAGGGGTGCCAGGCTGACCACGGATTGAATCGCTGCCACTTCCAGCGCTTCCTGCTCACTTAGTGGCGGCAACAAGCCGGGCAGGCGGCTGGCGAGCAAGGTCTTGCCCGTTCCGGGAGGCCCGCTGAACAGCAGGTTGTGGGCGCCCGCGGCCGCAATCAACAGTGCGCGCTTGGCCGCGAGCTGGCCCTGTACTTCGCACAAGTCCGGGTACGGCTTGTTCAAGTACAGCAAGCCATCGGATGTGTAAGGTTCAATCGGTTGGTGACCGTTCAGGTGTGCCACGACCTGCAACAGGTGATCCACCGCGATCACCTTCAAGCCCGACGCCAGGCACGCTTCCTCGGCATTCGCCCTGGGCACTATCACGGTGCGCCCGGCCTTGCGCGCCGCCAATGCCGCAGGCAATACACCCTTCACCGCACGCACCTCGCCGGACAGCGCCAGTTCGCCCAGGCATTCCACCTCATCAAGCATCAACGCCGGCACCTGCAGACTGGCGGCCAGGATGCCCAGGGCAATCGCCAGATCAAAACGGCGGCTCAACGGCTAGGTAGGGGGTATGGACACTAGCGCTAAAGCACTAAAAACCGGGCGTTGGCAGTGAATACAACTACTGTCCATACGGACCGATGTTTTCAGAATGCTTTTGAAGCAAATGTCCATGCTGCCCTAGGTATCTCTTCTCTCTCTCAGGACCGTGACGTTGGGAGCCTTTCGCTGAGCATGGAGGCGCTTGTTTTCTATGGTCAAGTCAAAGATTTTGGCGTCAGCCTCCACCAAGCGAGAGAGAGCTGAGTCGCGCTCCATCTTAAGCATTTCGATTTCATTACGTAGGTCCCTGTGCTCTGGCCGACGCGGCTTTGAGCGAGCGCGTTCGGAACTGACTTTTACCGGGCCATGCTGCTTTGCCCACTCTTGAATCTCAGAAATCAAAGCGGGATGTCGAGATTTCTTAAGTGCTGATGGGTCGCATCCAGCTTCTCTAGCCACATTGTTCTGTGAGACTAGCGAATTTTTAGAAATAGTGATTGGCATACCTGCTTTTAATCGATCAAAAGCTCTTCTGAAATTATCTTCAGCACTCATTTGTTGCTCCGTTAATCAAGTCACTGATATTGTCTAAAGCCAGAATTTGCATTCCCAAAGAAACTCTCAACGGTGAATCTGCAGGGGCCGATGTATATCGATTTAGGGTGAGGGACCTCATCCTCTCGACAGCCTTCTTTTTTCGTATATCAATAATTCCCTCCGAGCAGGGAGGTTGGCCGTCTCCACCCCCACATCGAATTACATTTTCAAAGCCCCCATAAGGACAATTACCCGTCTTGGTGCAATTACCAAATATTGTCGGCCTAAGTGAAATCAATCCATTCTTCAGTGCCTTTTGTATTTGGGGTTCCGTTTGCTCGGATATGTCTTTAAGTAAGTTGATTTTATGTGATTCGCCAAACGCGCTTATGAAGCTTGTGCTGATAAGCGATTTCATCTCCTTCGCCATGACTTCATATGTGGCTGAAATATATTCAGACCGAAGCGACTCGTTGAGATTGGCTTGTGAATAGCCGCGACCATAGTACAGTGACATCGCCCGAGATGAGTGCTTTAGCTGGTACTGTATTGATGCGTCTGACACTAGTGATGATGACATCATATTGACTACGCCTGTCCGGCGTAGCTGGTGCCATGCAAAGGGCCAAGGCTTGCCTACAGCAAATCTATTTTCAGGGAAATATGTACTTACCCGTAAGGAAAGCTCGACGTCTTCGCTGGTTATTGCAACTACATCCGAGTCGAACAGTCGAGGGAAGTCGTTGATGCACGAGGTATAGCTAGGGTACGTATGTCTGATAGTTAGATTCCCTGAGTACTGTTTGTTCGACCAAGGCTCTACAGCTGGTAACACTAACCATGGATCTTCAACTATACTGGCGGGAATGCTGTTTGGGGATAGGGAGCATAATGTATTCATTCGAAGCGTTGAAATTGCAGACAATACTTCTATAGCTAGCTCAACGGATGAGGATGTGATCCATCGGGCGTTGTCGTCCTGAAGGGTTTTAGATGTAGATCCGGTCAAAATATAAATTTTCCCGAACTCTTCATCTTCTTCGCATGATAAACACGATTGACGCAACATCCAAGCTTCATTGATGCGCATCATTGAGAAATTAATAATATAGGCGATGCCGACATGCCCTGCCAAAGTTAGATAGGATGTCAGGCACATGACCCCTCGTCCGCCGCCAGTTAGTTTTCCGATCCATTTGGTAAGTACATCTTGAACTCCGTACTCCGCAGCGTATTCGTGAAAGTGCTTCATGTGGAATGTTCTAGGCGTATCAGGTTTTATCCCTTCATAACTACGTATTGTTACTAGTTTTCCTTCTTTTGGGGTTTGATTTCCTAAATCTCCGTTGGTGTGTATATTTAAATAGAAATTATATAGGTTTTCAATTTGAGTCTTGTGCTTCATGAAATCGTCAAGATACTCTTTTAGCCGGGAGACTTGATATTTCCAGATCCTCGGTGGGATATAGGCCGTCTGCACTACACCAACGTCTGTTTTCGGCTTAACCGTTTTGGCGATGTCTCTAGGTGGCAAAATTTCCAGGCCCACGCTATCGCGCCACTCATATAGGACGTGAAGTGAGTATGCTGCAGGACCAGATACCAGACCTTTCTCTGAGATTTCTGATAAAACTCGCGGATAACGGGTCAGCTCAGTTACCTTTATGCCTGCCCGTGAGCAGGCAATGAACAAAGGTTTGAGTACCCTGACGCGAGCAAGCAGGGTGGTTGGGGATCTTACAGCTCTCGGTCCATATAACCACCATGCAGCAATCAGTCTAAGAATATCTGCATTTGATTTGGTTATTGACGCTGTGCCTTTGCGAAGCGGACCATCACCGAAGTTAATCTGCAAAGTGATCTGGGCCCAAGGGCTCAAGTTCCAAATGCTGTCGCCGTAACGACTTACCACTAGACCCTCAGAGTTTATAACGATGGCGTAATCTTGGACGGGCGGCCAAGTGGGAGGTCGAAAGTTCGCGGCGTATGGGCTGACCGACTCTATTTCAAGTTTTAAGCCGAAGTCCTTCGTGGCATGATTATTCATATTGACCCTCTAGCAGATTTATCAAGTCGCTCCATTCAGGGTGGTAATCGGCCTCAGCCACTTTTAATTTTGCTTCAGTTATGTTTACGCGGGCTAAGTCATCAGAATGCGACGCAGATAATAGGCGTGCGTCAATTGCTAAAATTACCTGCTCTGCTGGATGGTCCTTAAACGCTGAATTTCCTGCCCTGGATAACTCTACAGATTTGCAGTACCGGTAGCTCGCAAGCGACCAGAAATGATCTAGCGTATTAACGTCCCTATGGTGAACGCAGAACAGACAACCAGCTGGGCTGACGCAGTCTGGGCTCGGCGAGGTTGACTGAGCGGTCTTAGTCGCTAAGGGGCTTGCGGATACACAAAGCCCTGGAGCAGCAGCTTTCCTAGTAGGGTCGCTCGCTTCCATGAAACGGCTGACTTCAAACGCTGCTATCTGATGGTTCGGGCGGATGTAATTTTGAAGTAGTGTGCGGTCTTCGTGCTGGTTCATCTCTGCGGTTACAGAAGTATCTGCTAATTTGCGAAACAGCCAGTTAGCTCTCGTTTTCCGCAGGTCTCTGGGACCTACATACGTGACCCCGGCGAGTTGGCACCTTTTTCGAATCGACGCAAAGTGAGGTGAAGCGTCCGGTGCTCTTCTTCTCCCTGGCGTAGTCAGTGGAAATAATCTCTCGTCATTTAGTTCCTCTAAAATTGCGGAGCGCCACTTTAGATATGTCTCAAAATGAATTCTGTATTCGCTGTAGACCGTGAATTCGACTTCCCCTTGTCGTCTATTCTTGTAGATGCGGCGAACCTTGTATCCTTCTTCGTAGCTCTGATATGTGAATCTTCCCACTGTTAATTGATTTGCTTGCGCTAAGTTCATGCCGGTTTGGGCAATGAATATTAAGAGCTCAGCCTCGATTCTCAAATTAAACAGAGGGTGCCTAGTTCTCCAAGAATGTTCCTCTGTCCACAACTGCCTCATACGGCTGTTAGGCTTACGGCCGGTTTTACTTAGTTTAAGTCGATCGGGCGGTAATAGTTTGGACCACTCAATAAGGGTATGCCCAGCACGGGTTTCTATCTGAACAGGTAGAGGGCCGTAGATTTTATCTTTTGTGAGCGCTGTTGTGATATCTACAAGGAAATGTCCAAGTGAGACGGCCGTAGCAATCTGATTTTTATCAGAGTTATTATTGTATTGATCCCCTTTCCTTGATTTCTGGAGTCGAGTTTTTGAAATGATTTTGGAGTTTCGCTCAAATAAGCCATCTATTAAAGATGATATCGACACCGCCATGTCAAAAGCTGTAATTGATTTGATGCTCCGTTCGATTCTGCTACGATGTAGAAGAGAGTCTGTCCAGGCTATAAAACTAGTTTCAAGGTTTGCAAGACTGACTTCCACGCCATGTAATTCTCCCCATGTATACAGGCGCCTTAGGTTTAGTATTCCCTTTTTGACTGTGCTTTTTGAGTGGCCGGACTCAATTTTGGCATCCAGCAAATCATAAAATTCTTTTACCAAAGGAATACGATTTGATAGTTTTGGTCCGAACGCTCCTGCCTCTATTGAAGCATTGACCTCATCGGCTCTTGCGGATGACGCGCCAAAATACAGCAAAGGCTCAAGGTCCCAGACTGTCTCCTCTTTTCCATACTTAACGTTACGAAACATGAACTCTCGAGTCGGGTTAGCCATTTTTGCACTTGTCTCCGAGCCCTAAGAATTTCCGAGTGAATTCGTTGGCGCTTGCTGCCTTCGCGGCTGATTGTTCTACGAATTTTATGTACTGCAATGATGTGGCTTCGTTTTTGTGCAACAGCGCTTCTTTGATGATCGCGATAGCGTTGACGGCTCCTGATATCGGTAACAAAATTCTAGCTAGCTGAGTTGCAAACGTGCATCGGGTTTGGTGGAAGTAAAAGCCTTCAAAAACTACTAAGCCTGCGCTTGCAGCTTTTTTTCTTAAGCTATGCATTTCTACGTTAATGGCACTACTTCTTTCTTTCTTCGATTTGGTATATTTGTTTCCAAATCGCGTCAAAAAAACTACTTCTTTGTTTTTATCATCTGCTACCTGCACCCGTGCTTGCCGCCGTGGGCTGATGACATAACTCCTGATGAGGTTTAGATGTTCTTTAACAATCCAAACGTGCCCTGTTACCCCAAATTTAGTCGCTACTGAGGGGGATGCGCCGGGTCCAACAGCGATCTTATAAAGGCCTGATTGATCCGGGTCTATAAAAGCGCGTTCTAGCGAGCTCACTTTTAAATCACAAAGCGTTCCCAGTCTCATCCCCGTGTAAAAGCCCAGCGTGAGCAATAAGTATAGTTCCCAACTGGCGTGCTCAGCCGCATACTCAAGAATTATGTCTCTGTCGTCAGCCGATACCGGTAGCAGTCCGTCTTCCAATCTCAGCGCATTAGCTTTGCGGTTTTTTATGGATAGCTCACTTGATTGAACGATAATGGTCCGTTCGAGCCCCACTGAATTCGGCACTCGTATAGAAATCGTTTGATCTGTCCAAAGAGGCCATTCAGATAACAGAAGTTCTGATGCTAACAGCCATCGGTAGAAATTGATTACATCTCGCATTCTTTGGGATGCAGTTGATGGGGCTAATTGACCTTCATCCCGCATGGCTATCAGGTAACCTCGGTATCTGAACAGACATCGGTCAGCTTTGCGCTGAGGGAACTCCCACCACGTTGTTTGCGTAGCTTCCAGCCAGTTTGCATAGCTCAGCATCGAACTCATGTTAGAGCGGACAGTATCGAGGGATAGGCCATTTTCCGTCGAACGCTGCAGCGCCCAAAGATTAACTTCTCGCCAAGCCTCACCATTAGTCCAAATGATTTGGGGAAGGCCCTCAATCGGTAAGCGTCCTGCTGCGACATACCAGTCAACGCGTTCTTCGGTGACGGAACATCGATATTGCGTGTGTATGAGATTTCTGAGTCTTGCCATACCCATTCCTAGCGAAAGGTTATCCTATCCGCTTGCAGGTACAGGTGTGTTCGTACCTACAAAGTCGGTGCAGGTAGCCCAACATAACGAATCAGCGAAATTTTCCCAGTGACTCCTGAGATTTTCTGTCCATAGGCTCAAGCACCTATCTTGTGGCGTGTCCTTGGCTGCACCTAACCCGTACCCGCCGTCCTTGGGCAGGTCGGCGGGCGCGAGGTTGAGGGTGATGCGGCGCGCGGGATATTGCAGGGCGCTATTGAGGATGGCGCTGCGTACGCGGTCCTTGCTTTCCTTGACGGCGGTTTCGGGCAGGCCCACCAGGGTGAGCGACGGCAAACCATTGGCCATATGCACTTCGACGGTGACCGCCGGGGCTTCGACGCCGACTTGGGCGCGACTGTGGACGATGGCGAGGGACATGATCGTTCCTTGAAATGGAGAGGCCGCTTCCTGCGGATTTTTCAAGGGTAGACGAGGTGGGGAAGAGCGAGGCGGGGGAGGTTTTACAGAACGTATCCAGAGAGCAACACAGAACAAATGTGGGAGCTGGCTTGTGTGGGAGCGGGCTTGCTCGCGAATGCGGTGTGTCAGTCAAAGATCAACTAACTGATCCACCGCCTTCGCAGGCAAGCCAGCTCCCACATTTTGACCGAGTTGAGTCAGTTACTCGGCAGCGGGGTCAATCGCGCTTCCAGTTCGGCGACTTTCGCTTCCAAACTCTCCAGCCGCGCACGTGTGCGGGCCAGCACGACCATCTGGCTGTCAAATTCTTCCCGGCTCACCAGGTCGAGCTTGCTGAAGCCGCTTTGCAGCAGCGCCTTGAACTGGCTTTCGATTTCAGTGCGGGGCAGCGGGGTTTCGCCGCTGAACAGGCGAGAGGCGTGGCCGCTCAGGGCGTCGAGGAGGTCTTTGGGCGCGAGCATGGGAAATATTCCGAGAAACTGTTGGCCGGCAGTGTATCACGCGGCGTCTATAGTCTTTTTTACCGCCGCCCGCGCACGCTTTTCGCGCAACGTGCCGTACAGCGGCGCACTGTTTTTGTGCGCATTGCCGTCGCCAAAACACCCCGCAACTGGGCAAACGTGGGCAAAGGACTGATTTCAGTGATTTTTACGGAGCTGGCAAGGTTTCTGCTTAGACGATCATGACCCATGCACTGATGCAGTCGCTGTGACGAATGCAGTGCGCCGACGGATCAGGGGTACAGGTTTCGTCACCAGTGGATCGCTGGCGTCACAAAGGCAATTGCCTTCGCGACGACGCGTTACAAAGCCAGGCACTGCGCTTAGACTTGAGACGGGTTTGTTTTCCTGGGGCAAGTCCACCAATTCGGGAGAGAGTTTTCATGAAGCTAGTCACTGCCATCATCAAGCCGTTCAAGTTGGACGATGTACGCGAGTCGTTGTCCGAGATCGGCGTGCAGGGCATTACCGTCACTGAGGTCAAAGGCTTCGGTCGGCAGAAGGGTCACACCGAGCTGTATCGCGGCGCGGAATACGTGGTCGATTTCCTGCCGAAGGTGAAGATTGATGTCGCCATTGACGACAAGGATCTTGACCGGGTTATCGAGGCGATAACCAAGGCGGCCAACACCGGCAAGATCGGTGACGGCAAGATCTTCGTGGTCAATCTGGAACAGGCTATTCGCATCCGTACCGGCGAAACCGATACCGACGCAATCTAAGCCGCCAAACCCCAACGCCCCAGGAGAAAACAATATGACTCTGCGTAAATTCGCAGGGCTCGGAGCCCTGTTGTCCATCGTAATGCCAAGCCTGGCCATGGCGGCAGACGAAGTGGCTGCTCCAGTCCTCAATTCCGGCGACACCGCCTGGATGCTGACGGCCACCGCTTTGGTGCTGTTCATGACCATCCCTGGCCTGGCGCTGTTCTACGGCGGCATGGTCCGCTCCAAGAATATTCTGTCGGTGATGATGCAGTGCTTCGCCATCACTGGCCTTATCAGCATTCTGTGGGTTGTCTACGGCTACAGCATCGCGTTCGATACCACCGGTATGGAACAGGGTGTGGTCAACTTCAACTCCTTCTTCGGCGGCATGGGCAAGGCGTTCCTGGCGGGCGTGACCCCGGCCAGCATCACCGGGCCTGCGGCGCTGTTCCCGGAAGCGGTGTTCATCACCTTCCAGATGACTTTCGCCATCATCACCCCGGCCCTGATCGTCGGTGCCTTCGCCGAGCGCATGAAGTTCTCCGCGATGCTGATCTTCATGGCTATCTGGTTCACCCTGGTCTATGCGCCGATTGCGCACATGGTCTGGAGCGGCAACGGCGGCCTGATGTGGGACTGGGGCGTGCTGGACTTCGCCGGCGGCACCGTGGTGCACATCAACGCCGGTGTGGCTGGCCTGGTGGCGTGCATCGTGCTCGGCAAGCGCAAAGGCTTCCCGACTACCCCAATGGCGCCGCACAATCTCGGTTACACCCTGATCGGCGCGGCCATGCTGTGGATCGGCTGGTTCGGCTTCAACGCCGGTTCCGCTGCTGCGGCCAACGGCACTGCCGGCATGGCGATGCTGGTTACCCAGATCGCTACCGCAGCTGCTGCGCTGGGCTGGATGTTCGCCGAGTGGATCACCCACGGTAAGCCAAGCGCACTGGGCATTGCCTCGGGCGTGGTAGCCGGCCTGGTGGCAATCACGCCAGCCGCTGGCACCGTGGGCCCGATGGGCGCCCTGGTGATCGGCCTGGTGGCTGGTGTGATCTGCTTCTTCTGCGCCACCAGCCTCAAGCGCAAGCTGGGCTACGATGACTCCCTGGACGCATTCGGCGTGCACGGTATCGGCGGTATCGTCGGTGCAATCCTCACGGGTGTGTTCGCAGCCCCTGCATTGGGCGGCTTCGGCACCGTGACTGACGTCGCGGCGCAGGTCTGGATCCAGTGCAAAGGCGTTGGCTTCACCGTGATCTACACGGCAATCGTGACCTACATCATCCTCAAGGTGCTGGACATGGTCATGGGCCTGCGGGTCACCGAAGAGGAAGAGGCTGTCGGCCTCGACCTGGCGCAGCACAACGAACGCGGCTACAACTTGTAAGTGCGCGAAAAAAAATGCCCGGCTTGCCGGGCATTTTTTTGTCTGGTGTTTGTGAGAGAGCACGCGGCGTGTCCTCGCATGCGAATGTCTT
This sequence comes from Pseudomonas sp. 18.1.10, assembly GCF_024655625.1. Taxonomy (NCBI): domain Bacteria; kingdom Pseudomonadati; phylum Pseudomonadota; class Gammaproteobacteria; order Pseudomonadales; family Pseudomonadaceae; genus Pseudomonas; species Pseudomonas sp. 18.1.10. The sequence continues at coordinate 741 of NZ_JANLGL010000122.1, read as the reverse complement.
ACAGGCATGTAGGCGTATTCGACACTTTGTTTTTTCCCAGAGCGCGCTAGAATGCGCGCCGATGGGCGCAAAACTGTATTTATCTGGGCGAGCAGCGTGAACCTGGCGCTGCTTGTGAAGTCCTCGCCACCTCTCGCGGTGATGGGGCATAAGCCACTGGTTATCCAGTGGATGTTGATTTTTTTCCGGCGGCCTCGACAGGGGATGAAGCTGGGCTATAACTAATCTGCTTTTCGCAAGTCATGAGGTAGAACATGAGCGACGATGATCTGGAAAACGACGACCTCGAAGTAGGTGACGACGACGAGACCGAAGATAGTCTTGAGGCGGTAGCCGATGACGGTGGTGCCGACGAAGCCGAGGACAGTGGCGACGGCGACGCAGCACCCAAAGCCAAAGGCAAAGCCAAGGCTGCTGTTTCGGTAGACGAACTGCCGAGCGTTGAAGCCAAGAACAAAGAGCGCGATGCGTTGGCCCGTGCGATGGAAGAATTCCTCGCTAAAGGCGGCAAAGTGCAGGAAGTCGAGGCCAACGTGGTGGCTGATCCACCGAAGAAGCCGGATAACAAGTACGGCAGCCGACCTATCTGAGGTCAGCCACCTGCTTGTAAGAAAAAGCCCGCCGTCGCTGCGGGCTTTTTCATGCCTGGAGTAAATTCCTAAGGCCCACCGCATACCAAATGTGGGAGCGGGCTTGCTCGCGAATGCGGTCTGTCAGTCACTGATGTGCCGACTGATACAC
>NZ_JANLGL010000121.1:0-18311 GCF_024655625.1 Pseudomonas sp. 18.1.10 | reverse complement strand
GGAGTGCGCAGTGCTCCCAAGCTTTTGGGGCCGCTACGCAGCCCAGCGGGAGCAAGCTCCCTCGCCACAGGCAAGCGTCCACCTTCGCTTTTATCCTTTAATCACTCAGATCAATAGTGCTGTTCAGCCCTGCATGCGGCCCATATTATCCACGTCATAAACCCGCCTTACGTGGAGCCTACCCATGCCTGTCCAAGCCCTGTTCAAACCCTTCCAGCTCGGTGCTCTGCAACTGTCCACCCGTGTGGTCATGGCGCCGATGACCCGCTCGTTCTCGCCGGGCGGCGTACCCAATTCCAAAGTCATCGAGTACTACCGTCGCCGTGCGGCCGCAGGTGTGGGTCTGATCATCACCGAAGGCACTGTGGTCGGCCACCAGGCCTCCAACGGTTACCCCAACGTCCCACACTTCTACGGTGAAGCGGCGTTGGCCGGCTGGAAAAAAGTGGTCGATGCCGTACACGCCGAAGGTGGCAAGATCGTCCCGCAACTGTGGCATGTCGGCAGCGTGCGCCGTATCGGCACCGAGCCCGACGCCAGCGTGCCGGCCTATGGCCCGATGGAAAAACTCAAGGACGGCAATGTGGTCGTTCACGGCATGACCACCCAAGACATCAAGGACGTGATCGATGCGTTCGCCCAGGCCGCCAAGGATGCCCAGAGCATCGGCATGGACGGCGTAGAGATCCACGGTGCCCACGGCTACCTGGTGGACCAGTTCTTCTGGGAAGGCAGCAACCAGCGCACCGACGAGTACGGTGGCAGCCTGGCCAATCGCTCGCGTTTTGCCATCGAGCTGATCCAGGCCACCCGCGCCGCTGTGGGCCCGGACTTCCCGATCATTTTCCGTTTTTCCCAGTGGAAACAGCAGGACTACACCGCGCGCCTGGTGCAAACCCCCGAGGCGCTGGGTGAGTTCCTCAAGCCGCTGGCTGACGCCGGTGTGGATATTTTCCACTGTTCCACGCGGCGTTTCTGGGAGCCGGAATTCGAAGGTTCCGACCTCAACCTGGCCGGATGGACGCGCCAACTCACCGGCAAGCCGACTATCACCGTGGGCAGCGTCGGCCTGGATGGCGAGTTCCTGCAGTTTATGGTCAACACCGACAAGGTCGCGCAACCGGCCAGCCTGGAGAAACTGCTGGAGCGCCTGAACAATGATGAGTTCGATCTGGTCGCTGTGGGCCGTGCGTTGCTGGTGGACCCGGATTGGGCGGTCAAGGTGCGTGAAGGGCGCGAGGGGGATATCTTGCCGTTCAGTCGTGAGGCGTTGATGACGCTGGTTTGAAGGGGGGGCCGAAATCTGTTCCCGCTATCTGACGGGGGCTGGGTAGGGATACCCAGCCCCCGTTTGGTTTCAGGCCGTCACTGATTCCAAGGTTTGTAGTGTGTTACCGGTCAAGTTGGGTTAGGCGTGAAAGTGCTCATCCGCCTGTTCGATGTGAGGGGGTTGATAGGGAAATGTCCGGTTCTGTGCGTACGGACGATCCTGAGTGTGTGGCTGATATTGGTCGTAGGCGGTGGTCTGGTGGTCCGGGCGTTGGGGCTGTTCAGGGCGCCAGCTGTTATCCGGGCGGTTGGGTTGCGGACGGTGGCAACTGGTGTCTGGTTGTTGGGGTTGTGCAGGGTGCCAGCTGTTATCCGGGCGGTAGGGTTGCGGACGATGCCAGCTGTTGTCCGGGCGCTGGGGTTGCGCAGGTTGCCAGCTGTTATCCGGGCGATGGGGTTGCGGACGGTGCCAGCTATTGTCCGGGCGTTGGGGTTGCGCAGGTTGCCAGCTGTTATTCGGGCGATGAGGTTGCGGACGGTGCCAGCTGGTGTCCGGGCGTTGCGGTTGCGCAGGTTGCCAGCTGCTGCCCGGGCGGTTGGGTTGCGGACGGTGCCAGCCGGTATCTGGGCGATGGAGCTGCGGGCGGTCGCGGCTGTGGTCGTTATGTGCACTTGTAGAGGGGTAAGCATCTGCCGGCCGCTGAGTTGGCGTGTGCAGAGGTAGGCGTTGTAGTGCCATTGATCCGTTTATCAGTGTGGACATAGTGCGCTCTATTAATGTTTCGTCATAAGTGACCTGCCTTTTCTGGGGGCTTCATCGGGAAGACACCCCTCGTATGGCAGGTGTCATGTAGGTGGTGATAATTGGCGCGACGTTCCTGAAATATCCCGTTGTGGCATGCCGATTCAGACGGTGCCTCGGGAAAACTCCTAGTGTCTGGGCCATTGCACGCGGGCTAGGCTGGCAGGAGGGCGAACCGACTCACGTTATCTGCTGACCATTCAACGAGCGTAAGGCACTGTTGGTGCGGCCAAATGTTCCTTGCACACACCCCGTAACTGGTTCTCGAATTGCTCGATAATCGCCGGCCAGCCCTGACGGCTGGCGTGCTGGCGAGCATTGAGGCGGGCCCTGCGCAAATTCTCTCGCTCTTCCAGCAGCCAGTTGGCCGCATCGCAAAACGCCTCCTCATCCCCGGGCATCGCCAGCACGCCGTTGTAGCCGTGGCGGATATGCTGGGTCGCGGCCGCCTGGTCATACGCCACCACGCCCAACCCCGAAGCCATGGCCTCCAGCACCACATTGCCAAAGGTTTCGGTGAGGCTGGGAAACAGGAACAGATCGCCCGACGCATAGTGCCGCGCCAGCTCCTCGCCACGTTGGGTGCCGCAGAACACCGCGTCGGGCAGGGCACGCTCCAGCGGCAGGCGTTGCGGGCCATCGCCGACGATGATGAGTTTCAGCCGCCGCTGTGGGTAAGTGCTGCGCAGGGAGTCAAAGCAGCGCTTGAGCACACCGAGGTTCTTTTCCTGGGCCAGGCGCCCTACGTGCAGCACGGCAATATCGTCATTGCCCAGGCCCCACTTCTCACGCAGTGCATTGTCACGCTTGGCCGGGTGGAACAACTGGCTGTCCACCCCACGCGATAGCATTCCCAAGCGCTCGAAATGGCGGCGCTCCAGCTCCAGGCGCTGGCTGGCGCTGGGCACCAGCGTCAGGGTCGACCGGTTGTGAAACCAGCGCAGGTAGTGCGTGACCATCCGGCTCAGCAGGCTCAAGCCGTATTGGTTGGAGTACTGCTGGAAATTGGTGTGAAAGCCGCTGACCACACTGATCCCCAGGCGTCGTGCCGCGCGCAAGGCGGATAAGCCCAATGGCCCTTCGGTGGCGATGTACAGCACGTCCGGGCGTTGGCGCGTCCAACGCCTGAGCAACTTGTGCATCGACGACTGGCCCCACTGCAGGCCCGGGTAGCCGGGTAATGGCCAGCCGCGGCACAAGAGCAACTCGCCATCGCTGGAGCGACTCTGGTCGCTGCCCTGGCGCGGGCGCACCAGCTCGACTTGATGGCCGCGAGCGCGCAAACCATCGCATAGGCGACCAAGGGTATTGGCCACCCCGTTGATCTCAGGCGGGAAGGTTTCAGTAATCAGGGTGATGTGAAGCGAGGCTGTCGTCATGACCCACAGTGTCGCTGTGGGCCGTGTCGTCATTGTGTCATTGGGATGATGGATTTATGACTTGGCCATCGTCTCGGCGCCCTGCTCGCGCACCCAGAACAACGTGGCCCCGGCCACCGCTGCTGGCATCATCAGCAGGTTGACCACCGGCACCAGCAACACCAGGTAGACGATGCCGCCGAAACTCATGCTCTGCCAGCGCTTCTGGCGCAGCCAGGCGAGCATCTCGTTCCAGCCCAGCTTGTGGTTGTCGGCCGGGTAGTCGATGTACTGGATTGCCATCATCCACACCCCGAACAGCAGCCACAGCGGCGCGGCGATCAGGTTGACCACCGGAATGAACGACAGGATAAACAGGCCGATGGCCCGCGGCAGGAAGTAGCCCAGCTTGCGCATTTCCCGGGCTAAGGTGCGTGGCACCATGGCGATCAGCTCGCCCCAGCTGAAAGCAGGGAAGTCATCGGTGCCGCGCACCACCACTTCGACTTTCTCCGACAGAAAACCGTTGAACGGCGCGGCGATGATATTGGCCAGCATGGTGAAGGTGAAAAACACCATCAGGGTCACCAGCACCACAAACAACGGCCACAGCAAGTAATTCAGAAAACCCAGCCAGCTTGGCAGCGTCGGCATCAAGTGATCGACCCACAGGCTGAACTGATGGCCGGCGAAATAAATCAAACCGACGAACAGCACCAGGTTGATCGCCAGCGGCAGCAATACAAACAGGCGCAAGCCGGGGCTGAGCACCAGTTTGAGGCCTTCACGCAGGTATTGCGGGCCGGAAAGAGCAGGGGCAGGCATGGACAACTCCGAGCAAAGGGACGAACGCGCCGACCTTACCGGCTTTATAACCTGGGCGAAAGCGGCGACATCAGCGGTAACAAAGGCGTCGATCAACCACGTCAACTGCATAGAGACCGCCTATGAGCTGGATTGTTAATCCGTATTTCCTTAATCTTGCCCCCCTCTATACGCTGCACCCATTATTTTTCAGGACGTGCGAGTTCAAGCCTTCCCCAAGTGCTTCGCGGTCCTTTTTTATTCCAGCCGCCTTGTTGTCCGGGTGGTCGATAGGAGTGAGTCATGTCTGATACCCGTCATTCGCGAGTGATTATTCTCGGTTCCGGCCCTGCCGGTTACAGCGCCGCCGTCTACGCTGCGCGGGCCAACCTCAAGCCGCTGCTGATTACCGGCATGCAGGCGGGCGGTCAGTTGACCACCACCACCGAAGTCGACAACTGGCCCGGCGATGTGCACGGCCTGACCGGCCCGGTGTTGATGGAGCGCATGAAAGAACACGCCGAGCGCTTTGAAACCGAGATCGTCTTCGACCACATCAACAAAGTCGACTTCTCGAAAAAGCCTTACAGCCTGACCGGCGACAGCGGCGTCTACACCTGTGACGCGCTGATTATCGCCACCGGCGCCAGCGCCCGTTACCTGGGCCTGCCGTCGGAAGAGGCGTTCATGGGCAAGGGCGTTTCCGCCTGCGCGACCTGCGACGGTTTCTTCTACCGCAACAAGCCAGTGGCTGTTGTCGGTGGCGGCAACACTGCCGTGGAAGAAGCGCTGTACCTGGCCAACATCGCCAGCACCGTGACCCTGGTTCACCGCCGCGAGACCTTCCGCGCCGAGAAGATCCTGATCGACAAGCTCCACGCCCGTGTGGCTGAAGGCAAGATCATCCTCAAGCTCAACGCCACCCTGGACGAAGTCCTGGGCGACAACATGGGCGTGACCGGTGCCCGCCTGAAAAACAACGACGGCAGCTTCGACGAGCTGACCGTCGACGGCGTGTTCATCGCCATCGGCCACACGCCGAACACGTCGCTGTTCGAAGGCGTGCTGGAAGCCAAAGACGGTTACTTGGTGGTGCAAGGCGGCCGTGAAGGCAATGCCACTGCCACCAACCTGGAAGGTATCTTTGCTGCCGGTGACGTGGCTGACCACGTGTACCGCCAGGCCATCACCTCGGCCGGCGCTGGTTGCATGGCGGCACTGGATGCCGAGCGTTACCTGGACGGTTTGAAGGACGCTGCGTTCTAAATCGTTGAACTAAAAAAACCGGCTGCGAGGCCGGTTTTTTTATACCCACGATTTAACTAACACCGCAGGACAAATGTGGGAGCGGGCTTGCCCGCGAATGCTGAGTGTCAGTCACTGAATCAGGCGACTGACCCACCGCTTTCGCGGGCAAGCCCGCTCCCACATTTTGATTTGTGTCTGACTCAGGATCTGCGGGTCAGGGGCTGTGCGGTGAACGTCACGCCGGCCAGGCCATGGGCGATCAGTGCACGGATATTGCCATGGTCGCTGCCCTCAGGCGTGGCCACCACCGAACGGTAATGCTCGCCAAACGCCAGCAGCGCTTCCTGGTCGCTCAAGCCTTCCAGCACAGCCAGGCCCAAGGTCTTGCACGACCCTTCGTTCTGCCCGGCAGCGTTTTCCACGTCGCCATTGGTAAAGGCCTGTGGTTGGTACTCATAACCTGCGGCAACAAAAGCCAAGGTGTCGGCGAAAACGTGTTCGCCACTGTTGAGGCTGGCGCGCAGGGTATTCAAATCAGTCATGGGTTTTTCCTTTGGCGAACGCCGCCTGTTGGTCGGCGCTGGCTTCTTTCTGGTATTGGGCTTTCCACTCGGCGTACGGCATGCCGTACACCACTTCACGGGCGTCATCGAGGCTCAGCTCGATCTGGCGCTCATCGGCCTCGGCCTTGTACCACTTGGACAAGCAGTTGCGGCAGAAACCGGAGAGGTTCATCAGGTCGATGTTCTGTACATCCTTGCGGCTGTCCAGGTGGGCCACCAGTCGGCGGAAGGCGGCGGCTTCGAGTTCGAGACGTTGTTGGTCGTTCATAGGGCTCACGCAAATCTCAGGGGTTAGCGGCTGGCCGCCAGGGTAATCGACACCGATTCGGCAAAGCGCAGCGCATGGGGCTTGTCCACTTCGACTTCGGCGTACAGCACCGATTCATTGCTCATCACCAAATCCAGCAGCTCCTGGGTCAGGCGCTCCAGCAAGGCAAAGCGGTTGCCTTCGACGTGGGCAATGATGGCCTTGGTGATGGTGCGGTAGTTCAGCGCGTGGTCGATGTCATTGTCGCGCACGGCTTCCTGGGCGGCATACAGGATGGTCAGGTTAATCAGCACATCCTGCTTGTTGAGGATCTCGTCCTCGTTGATGCCGATGTAGGTGCGCAGGCACAGGTCCTTGACCCGGATGCGCGCCATGCCTGGTTGAAGTTGTGGCATTGCTACTTGCTCCGTCCGATCAGTTGCAGGAACTCCATGCGCGTGGTGTTCGACTCGCGGAACGCGCCGAGCATCACCGAGGTGTTCATGGTTGAATTCTGTTTCTCCACGCCGCGCATCATCATGCACATGTGCCTGGCTTCGATCACCACCGCCACGCCGGCGGCCTGGGTCACTTGCTGGATGGCGTCGGCGATTTGCCGCGTGAGGTTTTCCTGGATCTGCAGGCGCCGCGCATACATGTCGACGATACGCGCCAGCTTCGACAGGCCGAGCACCTTGCCGGTCGGAATATAGGCCACGTGGGCCTTGCCGATAAAGGGCAGCAGGTGGTGCTCGCACAGCGAGTACAGCTCGATGTCCTTGAGGATCACCATCTCGTCGTTGTCGGAGGTGAACAGCGCGCCGTTGACGATGTCATCCAGGTTCTGTTCGTAGCCGTGGCACAGGTACTGCATCGCCTTGGCCGCACGCTTGGGGGTGTCGAGCAACCCTTCGCGCTCCGGGTCTTCGCCCAGGCTCTTGAGGATCTCGCGGTAGTGTTGGGGCAGGGACAAGGTCATACAACATCCTCACAAACGGCTTACTTGATATGCCGCCCGCCGTTGACGGTCAGGGTGGTACCGGTGACATAGGGGTTGTCCAGCAGGTAACGCACGCTCTGGTAGATCACCTCGGGCCCGGGTTCGATGCCCAGTGCGGACTTGGCCAGCACCTTGGCACGGTAGGCCGCGTCGTCGCCGTCGTTGAACATCACCATCGCCGGGGCGATGCCGTTGACCTTGATCCGCGGCGCGAACTGCGCGGCGAACGACAGCGTGAGGCTGTCGAGCCCGGCCTTGGTCGCGCAATAGGCGATGTGCTGGCGGCTGCCCTTGCGCACCACGTCATCGCTGATATGCACGATGTCGGCTGGCGTTGAGCGTTGCAGCAAGGGTGAACAATGCAGGTTGATAAGGTAGGGCGCAAGCATGTGTACGCTGAACATGTCGGTAAAGGCGCGGCTTTCGTCGCCGGGTGTTTCGGCGACCCACGCCGAGGCGTTGTGGATGATCGCGCGCAGGCTTTGGGTGTGGGTGTTCAGTTCGGCAATAAACGCCATGACGCCGGCTTCGCTGGAGAAGTCGGCAAACACACCGATCGCCCCACGCTCGCGCAGGGCCTGCACGCCAGGGCGTTCGCTGCGGTAGCTGAAAATCACCGAATGGCCATCGTCGAGCAAACGCTGGGCGCAATGCAGGCCGACACGTTGGCCGGCGCCGGTAATCAGGATCGGGGCGTGTGTTGCAGTCATGGGGGGCTCGATTCGCTGGCAGGCTCAAATCATACCAGCGCCGCGGCCCCCTGTACTCACGCGGCGGCTTCAGTAGCCTTGCGCGGTGCCGGCGCGGGATGCAGCCAGTTGGCCAGCAGGTGGGTCGAGAGTGGAATGAACAGGTAAACCATCAGCGGCGTCAGTGCCAGGGTGCTGACCAGCACGCGCGGGACCAACTCCAAATCAGCGAGCAACGGGCCCAATACAAAATTGAAGATCAACGACACCGGGAAAAATGCCAGCCAGATCGCCACGGCCTGCTTCCAGCGCGGCGGCCGTGCGCCGACGGCGCCGAACCAGCCATCAATGCCGCTCACGCGATGCTCGGACGGGTCGGCGAACAGCTCGCTGCCACGGCCCAGCCAGGCACTGCGGGAGGCGGAAAACTCCCAGGCATGCAGGGTTTTTTCGTCGGCAAAACGGAAGATGATCTGGAATTCGTCATCGTTGGGCGGCGGCGCAAGCACGCCAGAGCCCAGGTAACCGGGGAAGTCCGTGGCCAGTTGCTCGCCTTCGCGCAGCCAGGCCATCAACTCTTCGTAACGACCTTTGGCCACGCGGCGCGCAACCATCAGGGTGACGGGTGAGGTAGACATTGTGTATCTCCAAATATACGGGTGCGCTGGGCCGGGTAGGCGGCGCACGAACATAGCGGCGGGGTAGTGCCGCTATGTAAAAACACGCAAGGATTATTCCTGTTTTGCAAAAATACGCCAGTGGCATTGGTCCGAAGCTTGGGGAACTTGAAAAAGACAGGTCTTAAGGCGTTAAATGGCGACCCCAATTGCCATTGGTTTTTTGGTCTCAAATGCCCGTGATTACTGCTCCGCTTGATAGCATTTTGCATCTGGATGCGACTGATTCCGATGAGCTGTTTCCGATTCGTGAAGTGTCGAGATTGACAGGCATAAACCCGGTCACCCTGCGTGCCTGGGAGCGGCGCTACGGCCTGATCCAGCCCACGCGCACCGAAAGCGGGCATCGCCTCTATTCCAAGGCCGATATCGAGACGGTCAATCGCATCCTCGACTGGATCGAACGGGGCGTGGCCGTCAGCAAGGTCGGCAAGATCCTGGCCCGCGACGACCAGCAGGCGCACGCCGTACGTGGCGAGCGCGACACGGTCGAGGAGACCGAGTGGCCGCAATGGCAAGCAAGGTTGAGGCAGGCCGTGAGTGCATTCGACGATCGGCGGCTGGAGCACCTGTACGGCCAGATCTTTGCGACCTACCCCCTCAGCGTGGCATTCCAGGACATCCTGATGCCCCTCTGGCACGATCTGCTTCGTCATCAGGGCCGCTTTGGCCAGGCCAGTGAATGGTTGTTCTTCGATGCCTTTTTGCGGGTGCAGGCCTGGCAGCGCCTGAATGTCGGCTGTGCGTCGTCGGCCCCGCGCGTGTTGCTGGCGGCCATGCCCGGTGAGTGCCGTAAATTGGAGCTGCTGGTGGCAGCCCTAATGATCGGTCGCGATGACCTGGCGGTGAAGGTGATCGCCATGGGCCAGCCTGTGGATGAGTTGATGCTGCTGTGTGAAAAGACCCGGCCCCAGGCGCTGATCGTGTATTCCAACCACTCCCATGGCCAGGATTTGGCCGGTCGCCTCAACCGCTTGGCGCTGACCCTGGATTGCCCGTTGTTCCTGGCGGGGGCGGCATCGGACCTGGCCGAGGACGATCTGGCCGGTTCTTCCGTCGGTTGCCTGGGCAATGAAGGACGCTTGATGCAGCGCCGCCTGCAACAGTTTCTCAGTGGTCGGCTGGATACCTGAGATCAGGCGTGCACGTGCGGGTGGACCAGGCGGTGCTGGTGCAGGATGAATTGGCGCAGGCGCTCGATTTCATCCGCATCACTCTGGTTCAGGCGATAGGCGAACAGGCCGCGCGCGGTTTCCCGCTCCAGCGTGCCGCGTAGCGCAATGCGTTCGTAACCGGAAGGGCTGAACCACAGGGCAAAGGTCTTGGGCGCCTTGACCCGGCCACGGATCTCCACCAGCACCCCCTTGAACGACACTTCGTGTACCCACAAGGCACCGGGTGTGCCCTTGATGTTCTCCAGTGCGACTGGCGTTTCGAGCGCCAGGCGCCATGGGCGGATCATCGGGCCGTCTTCGAAAATGCTCGGCACCCCCAGACGCAGGTGCACCGCATGAAACTCATCTTCCACGAGATGCAGGGGGAAGGTGAGCTGCTGGTTATCGAACTGCGCCTGGATGGTGACATGGTCGTGGGCGGCCAGTCGGGTCAGCAAATCGCGGATCTGCGCGCCGCCGTTGACGGTCAGGCTCGACGAAGCATCCCGCAGGTTGAGCTGGGGGTTGTGCTGCATGTTCTGAATGAAGTCCAGCTCATCCTGGGTCAGAAGCGCGTCGCGGTGCATTGATCGTGCTCAATGGGGAGGGTGTTAAAATGCCATTATCCTCTCTACTGACCCCATTTTCTAAATTTTGTTAGATCCGCTCGTCGCTTTGAGGGCGGCCAGCTCGGCCTTGACCCCGGCCAATTCACGTTCCAGCTGGGCCACGCGTTGCTGGGCCTGGACCTGAAGGGTGACGTCTTTTTGCACGCCGACAAAGTAGGTCTGCTGGTCGGCCGCGTTGTACACCGTCGAAAGCGACAGTTCGTTAAAGAAGTGCGTGCCATCTTTGCGGTAGTTGCGCAGGATTTCACGGCACGCACCGCCGCTGTCCAACGCTTCTCGGATGGCTATCAGCCCCGGTTGATCGCGGTCACCCGACTGCAAGAACCGGCAGTCCTGATACAGGATGTCGTCCAGGGTGTAGCCGGTCAGGCGTTCGAATGCCGGGTTGACGTAGATCAGCGGCTTGTCCTTGCCTTCCCGTTCGGCTACGACGATGCCGTCGTTGGAAGCGTTGACGACCAGTTGCATCAGTTTGGCGTTAATCATTGAGCGGTCCATGGCTTGTTTTGGGCGATTGGAGTGTATGGCAAGGTTTGAATGTTGCACGCGGCGCACTGAAATAGTTGCGTCAGCTGCTAATATCCCACGCTTTCACTCAACCTCAGGAACAGATTGATGAAAGTCGCCATCCTTTCCGGCTCGGTCTACGGTACGGCTGAAGAAGTCGCCCGCCATGCCGCCGGTATCCTCAACGCTGCCGGTTTTGAAGCCTGGCACAACCCGCGCGCCACCCTGGCAGATGTGCAGGCCTTCGCTCCCGATGCGTTTCTGGCGGTGACTTCGACGACCGGCATGGGTGAATTGCCCGACAACCTGCAACCTTTGTATTCAAGCATCCGCGACCAACTGCCCGCCGCCTGGCGCGGCCTGCCGGGTGCCGTGATCGGCCTGGGCGACGCCAGCTACGGCGACACCTTCTGCGGCGGTGGCGAGCAACTGCGTGAGCTGTTCGGCGAGTTGGGTGTGCGCGAAGTGCTGCCGATGCTGCGTCTGGACGCCAGCGAAAGCGTGACCCCGGAAGCCGACGCCGAGCCGTGGCTGGCTGAACTGGTCACGGCACTGCGCGGCTGAGTGGCGACTCGCGCAACACCCCGCGCGTGTCGAGGCGCCGCGCCTTTCTTGGCGGCGCTTCTCTGACGCCTTGCGCGCGGATTTCAACTATTCTCATGGCTGACTCGTTCGGTCATCAAGCTGGCTGCGAAGGCGACTCCCTTCCGTCATGAGGTCTGACTAGACTGGCCCATCACTCAAAAAAACAATAAGAAAGCGCGCCAAGGAGGTCGTTGCCGTGAGCCTAGCCCCCGTTCCATCGCCGCAAAATGTCCAAGACCAGGTCAGCGCTGCCGAATGGCAAGCCCGTGTCGACCTGGCAGCCTGCTATCGCCTGGTGGCGTTGCACGGCTGGGATGACCTGATCTTCACCCACATCTCGGCCAAGGTGCCGGGCACCGATGACTTCCTCATCAACCCGTACGGGCTGATGTTTCACGAGATCACCGCGTCGAGCCTGGTCAAGGTCGATCAGGCCGGCAACAAGTTGATGGACAGTCCCTACGAGATCAACCCGGCGGGCTACACCATCCACAGCGCCATCCATGAAGTGCGCCACGACGTCACCTGCGTGCTGCATACCCACACCGCCTCCGGTGTCGCGGTGGCGGCGCAGAAGCAGGGCGTGCTGCCGATCAGCCAGCAATCGATCTTCGTGCTGGCGAGCCTGGCCTATCACGCCTACGAAGGTGTGGCGCTGAATCACGAGGAAAAGGCGCGTTTACAGGCCGACCTGGGCGACAACAACTTCCTGATGCTGCACAACCACGGCCTGCTGACCTGCGCCAGCAGCATCGCCGACACCTTCTTGATGATGTTCACCTTCCAGCGTGCCTGTGACATCCAGGTGCTGGCGCAAAATGGCGGCGCCGAGTTGATCCCCATCGGCCCGCAGATTCTGGCCGGGGCCAAGGCAATGGTCGCGGCCGTGACCAAGAGTGCACAAGGAATGGGGGGCGCGCTGGCCTGGCCGGCGTTGCTGCGCAAGTTGGACAGCATCGATCCTGGGTATAAAACCTGATGCCACTCGCCGAGATCCCGCTCAGCGCCTGGCGCAAGCGCAGCCAGAGCTTCGTCTTCCGTGGCCGTACCCTCCGTTATTGGGTGGCGGGGCAGGGCGAGCCGCTGCTGCTGATCCATGGCTTTCCCACGGCCAGTTGGGACTGGCATTACCTGTGGCAGCCCCTGGCCCAGCGCAACCTGGTGATTGCCTGCGACATGCTCGGTTTTGGCGATTCGGACAAACCCGTCGATCACGAGTATTGCCTGCTGGAGCAGGCCGATGTGCAGCAGGCGTTGCTGGAGCACTTGAGTGTGGATCAGCCGGTGCATGTCCTGGCCCATGACTACGGCGACAGCGTTGCCCAGGAATTGCTCGCGCGGCATTACGAAGGCCGCTTCCAGATGGCCAGTTGCGTGTTTCTCAACGGTGGCCTATTCCCCGAAACCCATCGGCCGGCGCTGGTGCAGAAACTCCTGCTCAGCCCGCTCGGCTGGATGATCGGCCGCGCCTTTGGGCGCAATGCCTTGTCCGACAGCTTCCGGCAGATCTTCGGCCCGGCGACGCGCCCCAGCGAAAGCGCCCTGGATGATTTCTGGAGCCTGCTCAACTGCAACGATGGCACGCGGATTCTGCATAAGCTGATTGCCTACATCCCCCAGCGTCGCCGGTTGCGCGACCGTTGGGTGGAGGCGATGCAGCGCCAGGACGTACCGTTGCGGGTGATTGACGGGGAGGCTGACCCGATTTCCGGTGCGCACATGGTGCAGCGCTACCAGCAACTGGTGCCCGAGGCCGATACGGTGTTGCTGACCAACATTGGCCACTACCCGCAGATTGAGGCACCGGTGCAGGTGCTCAAGCATTACCTGGCGTTCCGCGAGCGGATCGCCGGGCCGATGCCCTACATGGCCTATTCCTGAGCGCACACAGCTCAACTGTGGGAGCGGGCTTATGTGGGAGCTGGCTCCCACAGTGAGAGCAGCGTCAGCCCCTTGCCATCATCCCCCAGCCTTATCGCGCACCATTCAGCCCTGGCCGACTTTATTGTGACCAAAGCCCCCGTGCCTGACACTCAACCCATTCCCATTGTCGCCAGCGGAGTTCGGTATGAGTGAGTCAGTGCAGTTCCAGGATAAGGTCGTGATCGTCACCGGTGCCGGCGGCGGGTTGGGCCGGGCCCATGCGCTGCTGTTCGCCCGGCACGGCGCCAAGGTGTTGGTCAATGATTTGGGCGGTTCGACCCAGGGCGAAGGCGCCAATGCCTCGGCGGCCGACCGTGTGGTCGCCGAAATCCGCGAAGCTGGCGGTATTGCCGAAGCCAACCATGACTCCGTCACCGACGGTGACAAAATCGTGCAGCACGCGCTGGAAGTGTTCGGCCGCATCGACGTGGTGGTCAACAACGCCGGGATCCTACGCGACAAGACCTTCCACAAAATGGACGACAGCGACTGGGACCTGGTTTACCGGGTGCATGTCGAAGGCGCCTACAAAGTCACCCGCGCTGCCTGGCCGCATATGCGTGAGCAAGGTTATGGCCGGGTGATCTTCACCGCCTCCACCTCGGGCATCTACGGCAACTTCGGCCAGTCCAACTACGGCATGGCCAAGCTCGGCTTGTATGGCTTGACCCGCACCCTGGCGCTGGAAGGGCGCAAGAACAACATCCTGGTCAACGCCATCGCCCCGACTGGCGGCACGCGCATGACCGAAGGCCTGATCCCGCCGCAGGTGTTCGAGCGCCTCAAGCCCGAGCTGGTCAGCCCGCTGGTGGTGTACCTGGGCAGCGAGGCATGCGAGGAAACCGCCGGCCTGTTCGAAGTGGGCGGCGGCTGGATCGGCAAGACCCGCTGGGAGCGCAGCCTCGGCGTGGGGTTCGACCCGGTAGCGGGCTTCTCGCCCGACGACGTGGCCGCGCACTGGCAGCAGATCTGCGACTTTGAAGGCGCTGCTCACCCCAAGGACAACATCGAGGCCCTGAAGGAAATGATGGCCAACTTGCAGAAGTACAGCCTCTGATCGTTGCTTGAACAACAGTGAATCGTGCGGGGCGCTAAAGGCGCCCCGTTTTATTGCGGGCATAAAAAAGGCCGCTGCATAGGCAGCGGCCGAAGTAAGACGTTGGATCAAGGAGCAACAAATCCACGTCAGTGAACACGGGTAACAGATTGAAAACAGGCATCAATTCATTTGAGTCTGGCTGTTCTTCCGGTTGCGGAAGCGGGTGGTTTACCCTGAGAGCGCGCTAAGAATAGTCGGTTGTAACAAAATGAGTAATAGCGCTTCAGGACAAGGACTGTTACCGATTCAGCAATGATCGTTCCCACGCGGAGCGTGGGAACGATCACAGTCCCCAGGCGCGCCATCCATTGGCCTGATAAGCCACCATCCATTCGATCCATACCCCCGCCAAAACCCGCGGCCTGCGCGGCCGCTCATCCTTTCGAGCGACAACACGAATCCCTCCTTGGTGCGCTTATCGCTCCTGATGCGCGGCAGTAGGGTGAGGCCTTCTGTCACTCACCGGGGAAGACGCATGACAAAAACAACAATGCGCGCCATCTTCACGCCTCAGGCGCTGGCCGCTGCGGTTGCACTGGGTTGCTGTGCGCAGGCGCAGGCTGTTTCGTTCAACATTGGCGAGATCGAAGGGCAATTCGACTCCTCGCTGTCGGTCGGCGCGAGTTGGGGCATGCGCGATGCCGATAAGAAACTGGTGGGCACCGTCAATGGTGGCACCGGGCAGGCGTCTACCGGGGATGACGGACGGCTGAACTTCAAGAAGGGCGAAACCTTCTCCAAGATCTTCAAGGGCCTGCACGACCTGGAACTCAAGTACGGCGACAGCGGCATGTTTGTGCGTGGCAAGTACTGGTACGACTTCGAGCTGCAGGACGAAGACCGCGAATTCAAACAGATCAGCAACCACCACCGCGACGAAGGCGCGCGCTCGTCCGGTTATCAACTGCTGGATGCCTTCGTCTATCACAACTATTCCATTGGCGACCAACCGGGCAACGTGCGCCTGGGCAAGCAGGTGGTGAGCTGGGGCGAGAGCACCTTTATCGGTAACTCCATCAACAGCATCAACCCCATCGACGTGTCGGCCTTCCGCCGCCCCGGCGCGGAGATCAAGGAAGGGTTGATCCCGGTGAACATGCTGTTCGGCTCCCAAAGCCTGACCAACCAACTGACGGTGGAGGGCTTCTACCAGTTGAACTGGCAGAACACCGTGCTGGATAACTGCGGCACCTTCTTTGGTGGCGACGTCGCGGCCCATGGTTGCAACGGCAACTACACCGTGGGCAACCCGGCGATTGCACCGTTGCAACCGGTGGCCGCTGCGTTCGGGCAGGGTTTTCAAGTGACCCGTGAAGGGGTGATCGTGCAGCGCGCCCGGGACCGCGAGGCCCGTGACGGCGGCCAGTTCGGCGCGGCCCTGCGCTGGCTGGGGGATGATACCGAGTACGGCCTGTACTTCATGAACTACCACAGCCGTACGCCGACCGTGGGCACCATCACCAACACCACCACGCTGGCCAGGCTCGGCGCTATCTCCGGCGCCGCCAACGGCATCGCGCCCGGCACCGGCTCAGGGTTGGTCCAGAGCCTGATGCTCGGCCGTGGCCAGTACTACCTCGACTACCCGGAAAACATCCGCCTGTTCGGCGCCAGTTTCTCCACCACCTTGCCCACCGGCACCGCGTGGACCGGTGAAATCAGCTACCGGCCGAATGCGCCGGTGCAGCTCAACACCACCGACCTGACCCTGGCCCTGATAAACCCGGTCGCCGGCCAACTGGCCTCACCGATCCGCAGCAACTTCGGCGACGACAACAAAGGCTACCGCCGCAAGGAAATCACCCAGATCCAGAGCACCATGACCCAATTCTTCGACCAGGTGCTGGGCGCCGAACGCCTGACGTTGGTCGGTGAAGCGGCCTTTGTGCACGTCGCCGGGCTGGAAGACAAATCCAAACTGCGTTACGGCCGCGACTCGGTCTACGGCGCCTACGGCTTCCAGGGCGACACCGACGGTTTTGTCACGGCCAACTCATGGGGCTACCGCGCCCGGGCGATCCTTGACTACAACAACGCGATCTTCGGCGTGAACCTCAAGCCCAACCTGTCGTGGTCCCATGACGTCGCCGGCTACGGCCCCAACGGCCTGTTCAACAAAGGCGCCAAGGCCATCAGCGTCGGCGTGGATGCGGATTACCGCAGCACCTACACCGCCAGCCTGAGCTACACCGACTTTTTCGGCGGCGACTACAACACCCTGACCGACCGTGACTTCCTCGCCCTCAGCTTCGGCGTGAACTTCTGATCTGGCTAAAAGAAGGACAAGACTCCATGCGTAAGACACTTGCTGTATTGGCTCTGAGTTTGTTGGCGGCCCATGTCATGGCCGCCGTATCGCCCGAAGAAGCCGCCAAGCTCGGCACCAGCCTCACCCCGGTGGGCGCCGAAAAAGCCGGCAACGCCGACGGCTCGATCCCGGCCTGGACCGGTGGCATTCCTACAAATGCCGGCGCGGTGGACAGCAAAGGCTTCCTCGCCGACCCGTTCGCCAATGAAAAACCCCTGTTCGTGATCACCGCCGCCACCGTCGACAAGTACAAGGACAAGCTCTCCGAAGGCCAGGTGGCGATGTTCAAGCGCTACCCCGAGACCTACAAGATCCCGGTGTACACCACGCACCGCACGGTCAACCTGCCGGCAGACATCTACGAGTCGATCAAGCGCAGCGCGCTGAACGTCAAGCCGATCAACGACGGCAACGGCCTGGAAAACTTCACCGGCAACCGCTACTACGCCTTCCCGATCCCGAAAAATGGCGTGGAAGTGCTGTGGAACCACATCACCCGTTACCACGGCGGCAACCTGCGCCGCATCATCACCCAGGCCACGCCGCAGACCAACGGCAGCTACACGCCGATCCGCTTCGAAGAAGAAGTGGCGGTGCCGCAACTGATCCCGGACATGGACCCGGCCAAGGCGGCCAACGTGCTGACCTTCTTCAAGCAATCGGTGACCGCGCCCGCGCGTCTGGCGGGCAACGTGTTGCTGGTGCACGAAACCCTCGACCAGGTGAAGGAACCGCGCCTGGCGTGGATCTACAACGCCGGCCAACGCCGCGTGCGCCGTGCGCCGCAAGTGGCGTATGACGGGCCGGGCACCGCGTCCGACGGTTTGCGTACGTCCGACAACTTCGACATGTTCTCCGGCGCCCCCGACCGCTACGACTGGAAACTGGTGGGCAAGAAGGAGATGTACATCCCCTATAACAGCTACAAGCTGGACCAACCGACCCTCAAGTACGACGACATCATCAAGGCCGGCCACATCAACCAGGACCTGACCCGCTACGAACTGCACCGTGTGTGGGAAGTGGTCGGCACGGTCAAGCCGAGTGAGCGGCACATCTACGCCAAGCGCCACATGTACATCGACGAAGACAGCTGGCAAGTGGCGCTGGTGGATCACTACGACGGCCGTGGCCAACTGTGGCGGGTGGCGGAAGGGCATGCGCAGTTCTACTACAACCACCAGACCCCGGCCTACACCGTGGAAACCCTGTACGACATCATCGCCGGGCGCTACATCGCGCTGGGCATGAAGAACGAGGAGAAGAGCAGCTTTGTGTTTGGCTTCAATGCCAAGGCGGCCGATTACACCCCAGCTGCGCTGAGGGCTGAAGGCGTACGCTGATTTCAGAGGTGAAATGCAATCCAACTGTGGGAGTGGGCTTGTGTGGGAGCGGGCTTGCTCGCGAATACGGAGTGTCAGTCGCAGCTGTTTTGACTGATCCACCGCC
>NZ_JANLGL010000120.1:0-18327 GCF_024655625.1 Pseudomonas sp. 18.1.10 | reverse complement strand
TGTATCAGTACCAGATGAGCTGGCTGATCCACCGCATTCGCGAGCAAGCCCGCTCCCACAGTTTTACCTGCGGTGAGCCCTGAAAGTTACAGCTTGATCCAGGTGGATTTCAGCTCGGTGTATTTGTCGAACGCATGCAGCGACTTGTCGCGGCCATTACCCGACTGCTTGAAGCCACCAAACGGCGCAGTCATATCGCCGCCGTCGTATTGGTTGACCCACACACTACCGGCGCGCAGGGCCTTGGCGGTCAGGTGCGCCTTGGAAATATCCGCCGTCCACACCGCTGCGGCCAGGCCGTAGATGGTGTCGTTGGCGATGGCGATGGCTTCTTCGGCGCTGTCGAAGGTGATCACCGACAGGACCGGCCCGAAGATCTCTTCCTTGGCGATCTTCATCGCGTTGGTCACACCGTCGAAAATCGTCGGTTCGACGTAGGTGCCACCGGTTTCTTCCAGGGTGCGCTTGCCGCCCGCGACCAGTTTGGCGCCGTCGGCGTGGCCGGCTTCGATGTAGGACAGCACGGTATTCATCTGCTGGGTGTCCACCAGCGCGCCGACGTTGGTGGCCGGGTCCAGCGGGTTGCCTGGCTTCCAGCCCTTGAGGGCTTCGATCACCAGGGGCAGGAATGTGTCCTTGATGGAGCGCTCGACGAGCAGGCGCGAACCGGCGGTGCACACTTCGCCCTGGTTGAAGGCGATGGCACCGGCGGCGGATTCGGCGGCAGCTTGCAGGTCCGGGGCGTCGGCGAACACGATGTTCGGGCTTTTGCCGCCGGCTTCCAGCCACACGCGCTTCATGTTCGACTCGCCGGAGCGGATCAACAGTTGCTTGGCGATCTTGGTGGAACCGGTGAACACCAGGGTGTCGACGTCCATGTGCAGCGCCAGCGCGTTGCCCACGGTGTGGCCGTAGCCCGGCAGTACGTTGAATACGCCTTTTGGAATGCCCGCTTCAACGGCCAGGGCCGCGATGCGGATGGCGGTCAGTGGGGATTTTTCGGACGGCTTGAGGATCACCGAGTTACCGGTGGACAGCGCCGGGCCGAGCTTCCAGCAGGCCATCATCAGGGGGAAGTTCCACGGCACGATGGCGGCAACAACGCCGACTGGCTCGCGGGTCACTAGGCCGAGCTGGTCGTGGGGGGTGGCCGCGACTTCATCGTAGATCTTGTCGATGGCCTCGCCGCTCCAGCTCAACGCGTTGGCGGCGCCGGGCACGTCGATGTTCAGGGAGTCGCTGATCGGCTTGCCCATGTCCAGGGTTTCGAGCAGCGCCAGCTCTTCGGCATTGGCCTTGAGCAGCGCGGCGAAACGGATCATGGTGGCTTTGCGCTTGGCCGGCGCGAGGCGCGACCAGACGCCGGAACTGAAGGTGGCGCGGGCATTTTCCACGGCGCGCTGGGCGTCAGCGGCGTCACAGCTGGCAACAGTGGCCAGCAGGCGGCCGTCGACCGGGCTGATGCATTCGAAGGTGTCGCCAGAAGCAGCAGCGGTGTATTCACCGTTGATATAGGCGCGGCCTTCGATCTTCAGGTCCTTGGCGCGTTGTTCCCAGTCGGCACGGGTCAGGGTGGTCATGCGAGTGTCCTCCTCTTATTGAATACAAGGGCCAGGCGATGTCCCCCGGCAGCCTCAAAGAATTCTTGCCCGGCCAGCCTGCTGTTCGGCTCAAGGCAGCTGCCACCCTAAACCAGCGGCTGGGGATGTTTCAATATATTTGACATAACGCCGGTAAACGCCCTTGCGATGTTCATTTTAATAAACATAGACTTTGGGCTCCCCAACCGCAGGCCAGACGGGACACGCACATGAACATCCAGGACATCGTCGACTTCAGCCAAGCCAAGACCCCCGCCGACCGTTACCGCCCCGCCGCCGAGAAAATCCTCAAGGGCGACCCCGAGCAAACGATCTACAACCACTACAACAGCCCATGCGGCCAGATGAGTGCCGGCGTGTGGGAAGGTGATGTCGGGCAGTGGAAGGTCAACTACACCGAGCACGAGTACTGCGAGATTGTGCAGGGCGTTTCGGTACTGCGCGATGGGGACGGCAACGCCAAGACCTTGCGCAGCGGCGATCGCTTCGTGATCCCGGCCGGTTTCAGCGGCACTTGGGAAGTGCTGGAGCCGTGCCGCAAGATCTACGTGGTGTTTGAACAGAAGGCCTGATCAAGACGGCGGGACGCGGAGCGTCCAAGGCGGCGTTCCCACGCAGAGCGTGGGAACGATCAGGCAAAAAAAAGCCCGCATCGTGAGATACGGGCTTTTTTTCACAAGGAAGAAAATCAATTACTTGATTTTGCCTTCTTTGTAGATCACGTGCTTGCGAACGCGCGGGTCGAACATTTTCTTTTCGAGCTTGTCCGGGGTAGTACGCTTGTTCTTGTCGGTAGTGTAGAAGTGACCAGTACCGGCGCTAGAGATCATTCGAATCAATTCACGCATGATAGAGCTCCTTAGATCTTGCCAGCGCGGCGGATTTCGGCCAGCACGACAGTGATGCCACGCTTGTCGATGATGCGCATGCCTTTAGCAGATACGCGCAGACGAACAAAACGTTTCTCTTCTTCAACCCAGAAGCGGTGATGCTGCAGGTTTGGCAGGAAACGACGACGGGTTTTGTTATTTGCGTGGGAAATGTTATTCCCAGTCACCGGACCCTTACCGGTAACTTGACATACTCTCGACATGCCTCAGCCCTCTAAAACCACATGCCCAACCCGGCATGGGTTGGCCGCTTAATCTCTCAGTCATTTGGCGCCAGGCGCCGCGTTTCTTTAGGGTCTTACCGGCTACACCTACAAGCGAAGGAACCGGGCCCCTAGAAAAGAGCGCTGCTTTATACCAGAAAGACCCTAGTGCAACAACAGCCCGTGTGTTTTTACCGGCGTAAATCTAGGCAAAACACACCTGAACCGTTGCCAGGAGGGGCCGCTGTCACAGCCGA
Source organism: Pseudomonas sp. 18.1.10 (assembly GCF_024655625.1). Lineage (NCBI taxonomy): Bacteria > Pseudomonadati > Pseudomonadota > Gammaproteobacteria > Pseudomonadales > Pseudomonadaceae > Pseudomonas > Pseudomonas sp. 18.1.10. The sequence goes on along the minus strand of NZ_JANLGL010000120.1, from coordinate 15,376 downwards.
CCGCTCGTCGCACCGAATGATTTACAGCGCCCACGCGCACGGCAAAGTGCGCAGCGGAACGCGCTGAGGCGCCATGAAAACAGCATTTGAGGCAAAAGCACAGGCAAAAATGGGCTAGTCATTTATCAATCAGACCTCTACGGTAGGACTTTTCCAGACTGCACTCGCAGATGGGCCTTCGATCTGCAAAGGAAACCGAACATGCGCCTCGCTGCCCTACCGCTATTGCTAGCCCCTCTCTTTATCGCCCCGCTGGCCTCTGCCGCCAGCAACCTGAGCGTCTGCACCGAGGCCAGCCCCGAAGGGTTCGATGTGGTGCAATACAACTCGCTGACCACCACCAACGCCTCGGCCGACGTGCTGATGAACCGCCTGGTGGACTACGACGCCGCCAGCGGCAAGCTGGTACCGAGCCTGGCAGACAGCTGGGAAGTGTCGCCAGATGGCCTGACCTACACCTTCAAGCTGCACCCGGACGTGAAATTCCACCGCACCGAGTACTTCACCCCGAGCCGCACCCTGACCGCCGAAGACGTGCGCTTCAGCTTCGAACGCATGCTCGACCCGGCCAACCCATGGCACAAGATCGCCCAGAGCGGCTTCCCCCACGCGCAGTCGCTGCAACTGCCGACGCTGGTGAAGAAGATCGACGCCCTCGACCCGCTGACCGTGCGCTTCACCCTGGATCACGCCGACTCCACGTTCCTTGCCGCCCTGAGCATGGGTTTTGCCTCGATCTACCCGGCCGAATACGCCGACAAACTGCTCAAGGCCGGCACCCCGGAGAAGCTCAACAGCCAGCCGATCGGCACCGGGCCGTTCATCTTCAGCCGCTTCCAGAAAGACGCCGTGGTGCGCTACAAGGCCAACCCGGATTACTTCGCCGGCAAACCGTCTGTGGATAACTTGATCTTTGCCATCACCCCGGACGCCAACGTGCGCCTGCAGAAACTGCACCGCGATGAATGCCAGATCGCCCTGTCGCCCAAACCCTTGGATGTGGGCGAGGCCGAAAAGGACCCGGCGCTCAAGGTCGAGAAAACCCCAGCCTTCATGACGGCCTTCGTGGCCATCAACAGCCAGCACGCCCCGCTGGACAAGCCCGAAGTGCGCCAGGCGATCAACCTGGCCTTCGACAAGGCTAGTTACCTCAAGGCCGTGTTTGAAGGCACCGCCGAAGCCGCTAACGGCCCCTACCCGCCCAACACCTGGGGCTATGCCAAGGATCTGCCGGGTTATCCACAGGACCTCGCCAAAGCCAAGGCCTTGCTGGACCGTGCCGGACTCAAGGACGGCTTCAAGACCACCATCTGGACGCGCCCCACCGGCAGCCTGCTGAACCCCAACCCCAACCTCGGCGCGCAACTGTTGCAAGCCGACCTGGCCAAGGTCGGCATCCAGGCCGAGATCCGCGTGATCGAATGGGGCGAGCTGATTCGCCGCGCCAAGGCGGGTGAACACGACCTGCTGTTCATGGGCTGGGCCGGCGACAACGGCGACCCGGATAACTTCCTGACGCCGCAGTTCTCTTGCGCGGCGGTGAAATCCGGCACCAACTTCGCCCGCTACTGCGACCCGGCCCTGGACAAGCTCATCAGCGCCGGCAAGACCACCAACGAGCAAGGGGTGCGCAGCAAGCTGTACCAGCAGGCCCAGGCGCAGATCCAGCAGCAGGCGCTGTGGTTGCCGCTGGCACACCCGACCGCGTTTGCCCTCGCGCGCAAAACGGTCGAGGGCTACCAGGTGAGCCCGTTCGGGCGCCAGGATTTCTCGAAGGTCAGCGTCAAGCCCTGAGCACTCGCCCCGCCCCCATGGGGCGGGGTTACATCCAGCCATATTCCGCCATCGACAACGGGTCCCCATCCCCGACGATGATGTGATCCAGCACCCGTACATCCACCACTTCCAAGGCCTTTTGCAGCAGCTTGGTTATTTTTCGATCAGCTGCGCTGGGCTCCAGGCTCCCGGACGGATGGTTGTGGCACAGGATCAACGCCGCCGCGTTGTACGCCAGGGCACGCTTGACCACTTGTCGCGGGTAAACCACTGCCGCGTCGATAGTCCCCTGGGACAATGCCTCGAACCCCAGCACCCGATGCTTCGAATCGAGAAACAGGCAGCCGAAGACCTCATGGGGCTCATGACGCAATAACGCCTTGAGGTAATCACGTACGGCTACCGGGCTTTCCAGCACCGACTCACTGCGCAAGCGCTCGGCCATATGCCGCCGGGCCATCTCCAGCACCGCCTGCAACTGTGCAAACTTCGCCGGCCCCAAGCCCAAATGCCGACTGAACAGCGCCTGGCTGGCCTCCAGCAGCGGGCGCAAGCCGCCAAATTGCGCCAGCAACTCCCGCGCCAGATCCACCGCACTTCTGCCGGACACCCCGGTGCGCAGGAAGATCGCCAACAGCTCGGCGTCAGACAGGCTTGCCGCGCCCCATTCCAACAGTTTCTCCCGTGGCCGTTCCGCCACAGGCCAGTCCCGAATACTCATCCCACCTCCCTCTCCACCTGTGCGCCGCTGTTGCCTGGCGGGCGCTGTGTTATCGTAAGCCCTCTTTTTTGCATGTGATTTCCCCTGGGGAGGGGGCATCGCAGGCGTCACTGAACTGGCATCACTGAACTGGAAAGGCAAACCAATGCAGCGTCTGTATCGGAAACGCATCGTTCTCGGCGTCGGCGGCGGCATTGCCGCCTACAAGAGCGCAGAACTGGTTCGCAGGCTCCTGGACCAGGGCGCCGAAGTGCGCGTGGTCATGACACGCGGCGGCAGTGAGTTCATCACCCCGCTGACCATGCAGGCGCTGTCCGGCCACCCGGTTCACCTCGACCTGCTGGACCCGGCAGCCGAAGCTGCCATGGGCCATATCGAGCTGGCCAAATGGGCCGACCTGGTGCTGATCGCCCCGGCCACCGCCGACCTGATCGCCCGCCTGGCCCAGGGCATCGCCGATGACCTGCTGACCACCCTGGTACTGGCCACCGACGCCACCGTGGCCATCGCCCCGGCCATGAACCAGGCCATGTGGCGCGACCCGGCCACCCAGGCCAACACCCAACTCCTGCAAAGCCGCGGCCTCAAGGTGTTCGGCCCGGCGTCCGGCAGCCAGGCCTGCGGCGACGTCGGCATGGGTCGCATGCTGGAAGCCACTGACCTGGCGCTGTGTGCAGCGGAGTGCTTCCAGCACTTGGCCCTGACCGGCAAGCACGTACTGATCACCGCCGGCCCGACCCAGGAAAATATCGACCCGGTGCGTTACATCACCAACCATAGCTCAGGAAAAATGGGCTTTGCCTTGGCGGAAGCGGCGGTCGAGGCAGGCGCACGCGTCACCCTGATAACCGGCCCGGTGCATTTGCCCACCCCTGATCGGGTCACGCGAATCGACGTGGTCAGCGCCCGGGACATGCTTGCGGCCTGTGAGGCAGCCATTCCCTGCGACCTGTTTATCGCCTCGGCTGCGGTTGCGGACTACCGCCCGGAAGTCGTCGCCCCGCAAAAGCTCAAGAAAGACCCTACGAGCGGTGACGGCCTGCTCCTGCAAATGGTGCGCAACCCGGACATCCTGGCCACCATCGCCACCCGTCCCGACCGCCCGTTCAGTGTCGGCTTCGCCGCCGAGACCGAGCACCTGCTGGACTACGCCGCACGCAAATTGAAAGACAAAAACCTCGATCTGATCGTTGCCAACGATGTCGCCAACCCGAGCATCGGCTTCAACAGCGAGGAAAACGCCTGCAGCGTGATCGACCGCGAACTGCACGCGACCCTTTTCGCCCAGACCAGCAAGGGCAAGATTGCCCGCCAACTGATCTCTTTTATCGCCCAACGGCTGAACCAGGTTTAATTTCCATGCACGCTTTGCAAGCCAAGATCCTCGACCCCCGCATCGGCACCGACTTCCCACTGCCGGCCTACGCCACCCCAGGCTCCGCCGGCCTGGACCTGCGCGCCATGCTCAAGGAAGACACCGTCCTCGAGCCGGGCCAGACCATTCTGATTCCGACGGGCCTGTCGATCTACGTCGGCGACCCTGGCCTGGCGGCGTTGATCCTGCCGCGCTCGGGCCTGGGCCATAAACACGGCATCGTGTTGGGCAACCTGGTCGGTTTGATCGACTCGGACTACCAGGGCGAGCTGATGGTGTCGTGCTGGAACCGTGGCCAGACCGCCTTCAACATCGTCGTCGGCGAGCGCATCGCTCAACTGGTTCTGGTGCCCGTGGTGCAGGCGCACTTCGAACTGGTCGAGGAATTTGCTGAAACACAACGCGGCGCAGGCGGCTTTGGCCATTCCGGCAGCCACTGACTAAGCTGAATCAGGCCGGGCACCCCAGCCCGGCCCGACGCCACCGCATGGCTTTTCAGGATGAAGAATGCGCGGTTCTAATCAGCGAGATTTCCCCAGCGAAATCAATGCATTACGCAGAAAAAAGCACGGAGCCACTGCGCCGATGGCACTTTTGCACCACGAACTCTGCGCCAAAAAAGCCGTCATACCCTTCAGTTTGAGCCTGCCGGTCAGCCGCTTTACGGCCAGCCTTGCCCCCTTCAGATGGAGTTTCCCCCCGCGATGAGTACCGCAGCCCGAGTAGCCCCGACATTCCCCGACAGCATCTTTCGCGCCTATGACATCCGTGGCGTAGTGCCCAAGACCCTGACCGCCGAGACCGCCTACTGGATCGGCCGCGCCATCGGCGCCCAGAGCCTGGCCCAGGATGAGCCGAACGTCTCGGTGGGTCGTGACGGCCGCCTGTCCGGCCCTGAGCTGGTCGAGCAGTTGATCCAGGGCCTGGCCGACAGCGGCTGCCATGTCAGCGACGTCGGCCTGGTGCCAACGCCTGCGCTGTACTACGCCGCCAACGTCCTGGCCGGCAAGTCCGGGGTGATGCTGACCGGCAGCCATAACCCATCGGACTACAACGGTTTCAAGATCGTTATCGCCGGCGATACCCTCGCCAACGAGCAGATCCAGGCCCTGCACACCCGCCTGAAGACCAACGACCTGACCAGCGGCAAGGGCAGCATCACCAAGGTCGACATCCTGCAGCGCTACTCGGATGAAATCACCCGCGACGTCAAACTCGCACGCCGCCTGAAAGTGGTAGTGGATTGCGGCAACGGCGCGGCCGGCGTGATCGCCCCGCAACTGCTTGAAGCCCTGAACTGCGAAGTGATCCCGCTGTTCTGCGAAGTCGACGGCAACTTCCCCAACCACCACCCGGACCCGGGCAAGCCAGAGAACCTGGTGGACCTGATCGCCAAGGTCAAGGAAACCGGGGCTGACGTCGGCCTGGCCTTCGACGGCGACGGCGACCGCGTGGGTGTGGTGACCGAGACCGGTGAAATCGTGTTCCCCGACCGCCTGCTGATGCTGTTCGCCCGTGACGTAGTGGCGCGCAACCCCAACGCCGAGATCATCTTCGACGTGAAGTGCACCCGCCGCCTCACTCCGCTTATCAAGGAATATGGCGGCCGCCCGCTAATGTGGAAAACCGGTCACTCGTTGATCAAAAAGAAAATGAAGGAAACCGGCGCCCTGTTAGCCGGTGAGATGAGCGGCCACGTGTTCTTCAAGGAGCGCTGGTTCGGCTTTGACGACGGCATTTACAGCGCCGCTCGTCTGCTGGAGATCCTCAGCAAGGAAAAATCCACCGCCGAAGAGCTTTTTCAGACCTTCCCGAATGATATTTCTACGCCAGAGATCAATATCCATGTGACCGAGGAGAGCAAATTCAGCATCATTGACGCACTGCACGATGCGCAATGGGGCGAAGGCGCCAACCTGACCACCATTGATGGTGTGCGAGTCGATTACGCCCAAGGCTGGGGCCTGGTTCGCGCGTCCAACACCACACCGGTGCTGGTCCTGCGTTTCGAGGCAGACACCGAGGCCGAGTTGCAGCGCATCAAGGACGTGTTCCACGCCCAGTTGAAACGTGTTGCCCCTGATCTCCAATTACCGTTCTGATTTTTTTGCACCGGAGCCCTGAATGACCCTCGAACGCGAAGCCGCTGCCAACACCGCCAAGGTCCTTTCCGAAGCGTTGCCTTACATTCGACGCTATGTCGGCAAGACGCTGGTGATCAAGTACGGCGGCAATGCCATGGAAAGCGAAGAGCTGAAAACCGGCTTTGCCCGCGACATCGTGTTGATGAAAGCCGTGGGGATCAACCCGGTAGTGGTCCACGGTGGCGGCCCGCAGATCGGCGACCTGCTCAAGCGCTTGTCGATCGAGAGTCACTTCATCGATGGCATGCGCGTGACCGACGCGCAGACCATGGACGTGGTGGAGATGGTCCTCGGTGGCCAGGTGAACAAGGACATCGTCAACCTGATTAACCGCCACGGCGGCAGCGCCATCGGCCTGACCGGCAAGGACGCAGAGCTGATCCGCGCGAAAAAACTGACGGTCACCCGCCAGACGCCGGAAATGACCCAGCCGGAAATCATCGACATCGGCCAGGTGGGCGAAGTGATCGGCATCAACACCGACCTGCTGAACCTGCTGGTCAAAGGTGACTTCATCCCGGTGATCGCGCCTATCGGCGTAGGCGCCAATGGCGAGTCCTACAACATCAACGCCGACCTGGTGGCGGGCAAGGTGGCGGAAGCGCTGAAGGCTGAAAAGCTGATGCTGCTGACCAACATCGCCGGCCTGATGGACAAGGAAGGCAAGGTGTTGACCGGCTTGACCACGCAACAAGTGGACGAGCTGATCGCCGACGGCACCATCTACGGCGGCATGCTGCCGAAGATCCGTTGCGCGCTGGAAGCGGTGCAAGGCGGCGTGGGCAGCTCGCTGATCCTTGATGGCCGAGTACCGAATGCAATCCTGCTGGAAATCTTCACCGATACCGGTGTGGGCACGCTTATCAGTAACCGCAAGCGTCCTTGACTGCTACAAACAAAAGGCCCCGCTCAACCTGATTGAGCGGGGCCTTTTTTATGTGCGCTGAACCAGCAGACCAGTGGAGATCCCCTTGTGGGAGCGGCGGTGCGACGATTCGACTTGCCCGCGAAAGCGGAGTGTCAGTCACCGGAAATGTTTCTGAAACACCGTATTCGCGAGCAAGCCCGCTCCCACACAAGCCCACCCCACAGGACTTACTGCGTCAGACGCCAAACTGCTCGCGGTACGCACGAACAGCCGGCAAATGCTGCTTGAGCTGCGGATCATCTTCCAGGAACTGCAACACCTGGTTCAACGACACGATGCTCACCACCGGAATGCCGAAGTCACGCTCCACTTCCTGGATCGCCGACAACTCACCGTTGCCGCGCTCCTGGCGGTTCAGTGCGATCAGCACCCCAGCAGCCTTGGCGCCGTCCTGGGAAGCGATGATCTGCATCACCTCACGGATGGCGGTACCGGCGGTGATCACGTCGTCGATTATCAGCACATCGCCGGTGAGCGGCGCGCCCACCAGGCTACCGCCTTCGCCATGGGCCTTGGCTTCCTTGCGGTTGAAGCACCATGGCAGATCTTGCCCATGATGTTCCGCCAACGCCACGGCGGTTGCGGCGGCCAAGGGAATGCCCTTGTAGGCCGGGCCGAACAGCACGTCGAAGGAAATACCGCTTTCAACGATGGCTGCCGCGTAGAAACGACCCAGCTGAGCCAGGGCCGAACCCGAGTTGAACAAGCCCGCATTGAAGAAGTACGGGCTGGTGCGCCCGGACTTGAGAGTGAACTCACCGAAGCGCAAAACGCCGCGATCGATGGCAAAACGAATGAAATCGCGTTGATACGCCTGCATGAAAAAAGCCTCAGATACCACGGATTTAGCTAATTAGTTAGACGGCGTGTATCATACACGCACGCGATTTTTGGGGCCATTTATGCGGATCATCAGTGTGAACGTTAATGGTATTCAGGCTGCAGTCGAGCGTGGTTTGCTCAGTTGGCTGCAAGCCCAGAATGCCGACGTCATCTGCCTGCAGGATACCCGCGCCTCCGCCTTTGAACTGGACGACCCAGCCTTCCAACTGGATGGCTACTTCCTTTATGCCTGCGATGCCGAAGTGCCCACCCAAGGTGGCGTGGCTTTGTATTCGCGGTTGCAACCCAAGGCGGTCATCAGCGGCCTCGGCTTCGAGACAGCCGACCGCTACGGGCGCTACCTGCAAGCCGATTTCGATAAGGTCAGCATCGCGACCTTGCTGCTTCCTTCGGGGCAGAACGGCGATGAAGACTTGAACCAGAAGTTCAAGCTAATGGACGACTTCGCCCGTTACCTGGATAAACAGCGACGCAAACGTCGCGAGTACATTTATTGTGGCTCGCTGTACGTGGCGCAACAGAAGCTGGATATCAAGAACTGGCGCGACAGCCAGCAATCCCCGGGCTTCCTGGCGCCGGAACGGGCCTGGATGGACGAGATTGTCGGCAACATGGGTTATGTCGATGCCCTGCGCGAAGTCAGCCGCGAAGGCGACCAGTACAGCTGGTGGCCAGACAACGAACAGGCTGAGATGCTCAACCTGGGCTGGCGTTTCGACTACCAGCTGCTGACCCCGGGTCTGCGCCGCTTCGTGCGCAGCGCACGCTTGCCGCGCCAGCCGCGCTTCTCGCAGCACGCGCCGCTGATCGTGGACTACGACTGGACACTGACTATCTAAAGTCTTTTTCCAGGCACAAAAAAACCGACATCGCTGTCGGTTTTTTTGTGGGCGTTCATTATTTGATCAGTCGCCAGGTCAAGGGGTAGCGATAGGCAATCCCTTTGTTGGCCTTGATCGCACCGATGATCGTCAGCGCCACACCGGCGATGGCCAGCGCTGTCATCAGGAAGAACCCGATGACCGCGAAGGCCAGCACGATGCACACGATCCAGGCGATGGCCACGGTGATCTGGAAGTTCAGCGCTTCCTTGCCCTGATCGTCAATGAACGGGTCGAGTTCTTTTTTCATCTGCCACAGGATCAGCGGCCCGACGACACTGCCGAAGGGGAACACAAACCCCAGAAACGCCGCGAGATGGCACAACATCGCGCCCTGGCGCACTTCGTAGGAAGGCGTGGGCACCGGCATTTGGCTGTCATTCATGGCGCTTCTCCTTGAGGCAGTTATCAGTCAGCCAGTGCGGCGTTCTGCAGTTCGAAGATTTCGGTCATGCCTTTCTGGGCCAGGGCCAGCATGGCGTTCAACTCGGCCGGCTGGAATGGCGCGCCTTCGGCGGTGCCCTGCACTTCGATGAAACCACCGGTGCTGGTCATGACCACGTTCAGGTCGGTCTCGGCGGCCGAGTCTTCCAGGTAGTCCAGGTCCAGCACAGGCTCGCCCTGGTACATGCCCACCGACACGGCGGCGATCATTTGCTTGAGCGGGTCGCCGCCCTTCAGGCCGCCACGTTTCTTGATCACTTTCAGCGCATCGACCAGGGCCACCATGGCGCCGGTGATGGATGCAGTGCGGGTGCCGCCATCCGCCTGGATCACGTCGCAATCGACGTACAGGGTCACGTCGCCCAGCTTGGACATGTCCAGGGCTGCGCGCAGGGAACGGCCGATCAGGCGCTGGATCTCCAGGGTACGCCCGCCTTGCTTGCCGCGGCTGGCTTCACGCTGGTTACGCTCGCCGGTGGCGCGTGGCAGCATGCCGTACTCGGCGGTCAACCAACCCTGGCCCTGGCCCTTGAGGAAGCGCGGCACGCCGTTTTCGACGCTGACGGTGCAGATCACCTTGGTATCGCCAAACTCGACCAGTACAGATCCCTCGGCGTGTTTGGTGTAGTTGCGGGTGATGCGGATCGAGCGGAGCTGATCGGCAACGCGACCACTTGGACGTTTCATAGGGGATACCTGTACTGAGGACGAAAAACTGCCGAGCATTATAGAGCCGCGAGCCGATTCGGGGCACTTCTAAAAATTCGGTTACGAATGGCCAGGCTGTCGCCCATTGTTTGGGCGCGCTCGCCCCACTGCGCTACAATCCTGCGCCTTCTTAACCAGCAACGCGAGGTACCTCCATGGTGCACAGCATGACCGCCTTCGCCCGCGTCGAAAAAGCCGGCGTCCAAGGCACCCTGAGCTGGGAACTGCGCTCGGTCAACAGCCGCTACCTGGAACCGCACCTGCGCCTGCCGGAATCGTTCCGCGACCTCGAAGGCGCCGTCCGCGAGGCTCTGCGCCAGGGCATCTCCCGTGGCAAGCTGGAATGCACCCTGCGCTTTACCGAGGAAACCACCGGCAAAGCCTTGCAGATCGACCGCGACCGCGCCGCGCAGCTGGTCGCCGCCGCCGAAACCATCGCGAGCCTGATAAAGCAGCCTGCGGCCCTCAACCCGCTGGAAGTGCTGGCCTGGCCCGGCGTGCTGGTGGCCGATGCCACCGACCCGCAAGCCCTCAACGCCGAAGCCCTCGCCCTGTTCACCCAGGGTTTGAAGGAGCTCAAGGCCGGCCGCGAGCGCGAAGGCGCCGAACTGGCCCGCCTGATAAACGAGCGCCTGACTGCAATCGAAGACGACGTGGTCACCCTGCGCGAACTGGTGCCGCAGATGCTTGCGACCCAGCGCCAGAAAGTCCTCGACCGCTTCGCCGACATGAAGGCCGACCTCGACCCGACGCGCCTGGAGCAGGAGATGGTCCTGCTGGCGCAAAAGAGCGACGTCGCCGAAGAACTCGACCGCCTGAGCACCCACATCCTTGAAGTACGCCGCGTACTCAAGTCCGCCGGTGCCGCCGGTCGGCGCCTGGACTTCCTGATGCAGGAACTCAACCGCGAAGCCAATACACTCGGCTCCAAGGCGTTCGACCCGCGCAGCACCACGGCTGCGGTCAACCTCAAAGTGTTGATCGAGCAGATGCGCGAACAAGTACAGAATATTGAGTAAGGCAACCTCCATGACCCACAGCACCGGCACCCTTTACATCATTTCCGCCCCTTCGGGCGCGGGCAAGAGCAGCCTGGTCAAGGCCCTGACCGACGCTGACGCGCAGATCCGCATCTCCGTGTCCCACACCACCCGTGCCATGCGCCCGGGTGAGGTGAACGGCGTGCACTATCACTTCGTCGAGCGCACCGAGTTCGTCAAGATGATCGAACACGGCGACTTCCTGGAGCGCGCCGAAGTGTTCGGCAACCTCTACGGCACCTCGCAAAGCCACCTGCAGCAGACCCTGGACGAAGGCCACGACCTGATCCTTGAGATCGACTGGCAGGGCGCCGAGCAAGTGCGCAAGCTGATGCCCCAGGCGCGCTCGATCTTCATCCTGCCGCCGTCCCTCGAAGCCTTGCACCAGCGCCTGACCAACCGTGGCCAGGACAGCGACGAGATCATCGAAGGCCGCATGCGTGAAGCCGTCAGCGAAATGAGCCACTACGTCGACTACGACTACCTGATCATCAACGACGATTTTTCCCACGCGCTGGAGGATTTGAAGGCGATTTTCCGCACCAATCAGCTCCAGCAAAAGCGCCAACAGCAGCGTTTTGGCAAATTGCTGGCTGAACTGCTCGGCTGATTGGCTCTTCCCAAAACCGCTACAAGGGCTTTACATTGGCACTTGCAGCGGTTTTACCCAGGCTTGCGAAAAATCAGCGCTTCCCTAAACGCTGGTGATTTTTTAAACTGTTCAGTCCGCTCGCCCAACCGGGCAGCGCGCATCTTGCATCCGCTCCGAGGAATATCATGGCCCGCGTAACCGTTGAAGACTGCCTAGACCACGTGGCAAACCGCTTTGAGCTGGTCATGCTCTCTACCAAGCGTGCCCGTCAACTGGCCACTGGCGGCAAAGAGCCCCTGGTTCAGTGGGAAAACGACAAGCCTACCGTTGTGGCCCTGCGTGAAATCGCTGAAGGCCTGATGAGCTACGAGTTCATCGCCAACGCCGAAATCGTTGAAGACGAACCGCTGTTTGCAGCGTTCGAGGACGAGTCCAACGAGGCCGTCTAAGCCTATGCCTGGTCGACGTAGCACGGCGCGGGGTCAACGCATGCGGCAGGAGTCATTCCTATGCCGAGCATAGACGCCCTCGCCGATCGCTTATCGACCTACCTCGGCCCAGACCAGGTCAACCTGGTCCGCCGAGCGTATTTCTACGCCGAACAAGCCCACGACGGCCAACGCCGCCGCAGTGGCGAGGCGTATGTCACCCATCCTCTTGCGGTGGCAAATATTCTTGCCGACATGCACATGGACCATCAAAGCCTGATGGCCGCGATGCTGCATGACGTGATCGAAGACACCGGCATCGCCAAGGAAGCGCTCAGCGCACAATTCGGCGAGACCGTGGCCGAACTGGTCGATGGGGTCAGCAAACTGACCCAGATGAACTTCGAGACCAAGGCCGAAGCCCAGGCGGAAAACTTCCAGAAGATGGCCATGGCCATGGCCCGCGATATCCGCGTGATCCTGGTCAAGCTGGCCGACCGGCTGCACAACATGCGCACGCTGGAAGTGCTGTCGGGCGAAAAACGCCGGCGCATCGCCAAGGAAACCCTGGAAATCTACGCGCCCATCGCCAACCGGCTGGGCATGCATGCCATTCGTATCGAATTCGAAGACCTCGGCTTCAAGGCCATGCACCCGATGCGTTCGGCGCGCATCTACCAGGCGGTCAAGCGCGCCCGGGGCAACCGCAAGGAAATCGTCAACAAGATCGAAGAATCCCTGAGCCATTGCCTGGCGATCGACGAGATCGAAGGCGAGGTCAGCGGTCGGCAGAAGCACATCTACGGCATCTACAAGAAGATGCGCGGCAAGCGCCGGGCCTTCAACGAGATCATGGACGTGTACGCGTTCCGGATCATCGTCGACAAGGTGGACACCTGCTACCGCGTGCTGGGCGCTGTACATAATTTGTACAAACCCCTGCCGGGCCGCTTCAAGGACTACATTGCGATTCCCAAGGCCAACGGCTACCAGTCGCTGCATACCACGCTGTTTGGTATGCACGGGGTGCCGATCGAGATCCAGATCCGCACCCGCGAGATGGAAGAGATGGCCAACAACGGCATCGCCGCCCATTGGCTGTACAAGTCCAGCGGCGACGAGCAGCCAAAAGGCACCCACGCCCGCGCGCGCCAGTGGGTCAAAGGCGTGCTGGAAATGCAGCAACGTGCCGGCAACTCCCTGGAATTCATTGAAAGCGTGAAGATCGACCTGTTCCCGGACGAGGTCTACGTGTTCACGCCCAAAGGCCGGATCATGGAGCTGCCCAAAGGCTCCACGGCGGTCGACTTTGCCTATGCGGTTCACACCGACGTCGGCAACAGCTGCATTGCCTGCCGCATCAACCGGCGCCTGGCCCCGCTGTCGGAACCGCTGCAAAGCGGCTCCACGGTGGAGATCGTCAGCGCACCGGGCGCACGCCCGAACCCGGCCTGGCTCAACTTTGTCGTCACCGGCAAGGCGCGTACCCATATCCGCCACGCCCTGAAACTGCAGCGCCGCTCCGAGTCCATCAGCCTGGGCGAACGCCTGCTGAACAAGGTGCTCAACGGTTTCGACAGCGCTCTGGACAAGATCCCGGCCGAGCGCGTGCAAGCGATGCTCCACGAGTATCGCCAGGAAACCATCGAAGACCTGCTGGAAGATATCGGCCTGGGCAACCGCATGGCCTACGTGGTCGCCCGCCGCCTGCTGGGCGAAGGCGAGCAACTGCCAAGCCCCGAAGGCCCGCTGGCGATTCGCGGCACCGAGGGCCTGGTGCTCAGCTACGCCAAGTGCTGCACGCCGATCCCGGGCGACCCGATTGTCGGGCACCTGTCGGCGGGCAAAGGCATGGTGGTGCACCTGGACAACTGCCGCAACATCACCGAGATCCGCCACAACCCGGAAAAATGCATCCAGCTTTCGTGGGCCAAGGATGTCACCGGCGAATTCAACGTCGAGCTGCGCGTCGAGCTGGAACACCAGCGCGGCCTGATCGCCCTGCTGGCCAGCAGTGTCAATGCGGCCGACGGCAATATCGAAAAAATCAGCATGGACGAGCGCGATGGCCGCATCAGCGTGGTCCAGCTGGTGGTCAGCGTGCACGACCGCGTGCACCTGGCCCGCGTAATCAAGAAGCTGCGCGCCTTGACCGGGGTGATTCGCATCACCCGTATGCGGGCATAGCCCTTCAAATAAGCCATTGTCTCTTACAAGGAGTCATAAATGACCAAGACTGTTATCACCAGCGACAAGGCCCCGGCCGCCATCGGCACCTACTCCCAGGCCATCAAGGCGGGCAACACCGTCTACATGTCCGGCCAGATTCCACTGGACCCAAAGACCATGGAACTGGTTGAAGGCTTCGAAGCACAGACCGTGCAGGTCTTCGAAAACCTCAAGTCCGTTGCGGAAGCCGCTGGTGGTTCGTTCAAGGACATCGTCAAGCTGAACATCTTCCTCACCGACCTGAGCCACTTCGCCAAGGTCAACGAGATCATGGGCAAGTACTTCGAACAACCTTACCCAGCCCGCGCGGCCATCGGCGTAGCCGCTCTGCCAAAGGGCGCGCAGGTTGAGATGGACGCAATTCTGGTCATCGAGTAAAACACCCGGCGCAGCCTCCACCGGCTGCGCCGGCTCCGTTTCAGAAGGATTTCGTAATGCGCAAAGCGCTTGTAGCCTCATCATTGCTCACCCTGCTGCTCGGCGGCTGCGCCAGCAACCACGCCGACCTGGATGTGAGCGGCACCTGGATCAACCAGGTCGCCATCGATGCGGCAGCCAAGGGCGGCCCTTTGCGCGAAGCCCTGCAAAGCTTTGGCCCGAACCTCGAATGGCAGGTCAACACCAAGGCGGCGCAGGCGCGCTACTACAACGGTTTTGAAGTAGCGGAAGGCAAGTTGCTCGGCGAGCAATCCGGCGCCTGGAGCGTGGATTTCTACGGCAGCTCCGCCACCGAACTCAAGCGCAAAGGCAAACAACTGCTGCAAGCGGCCAACGACAATGAGCCTGAACAGCTGTTCGCCCGCCCCGCAGAGCCGGCCCCGGAAGGCGCGCCATTGGGCGCCAACTTCGAACGGGCGCTGTATGCGGCTTACCTGGGTGGCGACTGGAAGATCACCGACGGCTTCGGCAACGGCGCCATCGTGCAATTCCAGGCCAACGGCAAGGTCGTCGGCCTGCCGAATGCCGATCAGTACTCGCTATGCCTGGCGGGTGATTGCGCCTCGATGAGCGGCGGCTACGACAGCATCTGGCTGCAACTGAATGGCCAGGGCAATCCGTGGATTTTTGTGCGCAAGGGCGGGCAGCTGGAAATCTTCCAGGCGGTCAACACTGCACAGGCCGATGAAGTACCCCAGTTCACCCCCGGCCCGCGCCAGTGGTTGCTTGAAAAGCAATAATCCGCCATTAACGCAGGTCAAAATGTGGGAGCGGGCTTGCTCGCGAATACAGTGTGTCAGTCACTGAAAATGTCGACTGATCCACCGCT
>NZ_JANLGL010000011.1:0-57797 GCF_024655625.1 Pseudomonas sp. 18.1.10 | reverse complement strand
CACACTTGACCGAGTTCCAGCATGAGAATGCGGACAAATGTGGGAGCGGGCTTGCTCGCGAAGGGCGCGACTCGATTACAGCTCTACAACAACAGCCTTCGAAGCACGAGTGGCCTTGGCCCGAGCCGCTTCAATCGACTCATCCCGCGCCAACGCCACACCCATCCGCCGCTGACCATTCACTTCCGGCTTGCCAAACAGGCGCAGCGCCGTGTCCGGCTCGCTCAAGGCCGCGCCCAGGTTGGCGAATGCGGTCTGGGTCGACTGCCCTTCCACCAGAATCACCGCCGAAGCCGAAGGCCCGAACTGACGGATCAACGGAATCGGCAGGCCGAGAATCGCGCGAGCGTGCAAGGCGAACTGCGACAGGTCCTGGGAAATCAGGGTCACCAAGCCCGTGTCATGGGGACGCGGCGACACTTCGCTGAACCACACCTGGTCACCCTTGATGAACAGCTCCACGCCAAACAGACCACGGCCACCCAAGGCCTCGGTCACCGCCTTGGCAACGCGCTCGGATTCGGCCAGGGCAATCGGGCTCATGGCCTGTGGCTGCCAGGATTCCTGGTAATCGCCCTTCTCCTGACGATGGCCAACCGGTGCGCAGAAGGTGGTGCCGCCAATGTGGCGCACGGTCAGCAAGGTGATTTCGTAGTCGAAGTCGATAAAGCCTTCGATGATTACCCGGCCTTTACCGGCCCGCCCGCCTTCCTGGGCGTAATCCCAGGCTTTCTGCACGTCATCGGCACTGCGCAGCAGGCTCTGGCCCTTGCCCGACGAACTCATCACCGGCTTGACCACGCAGGGGAAGCCCAGGTCTTGCACGGCCTTGCTGTAGTCTTCGAAGGTATCGGCGAAGTGGTACGGCGAGGTGGGCAGGTCCAGTTCTTCGGCGGCCAGGCGACGGATGCCCTCGCGGTTCATGGTCAGCGAAGTGGCACGCGCCGTCGGGATCACGGTGAAGCCTTCGGCCTCCAGTTCCACCAGCGTGGCAGTGGCGATGGCCTCGATTTCCGGCACGATGAAGTGCGGCTTCTCGGCCTCGATCACGGCACGCAGGGCGGCACCATCAAGCATGTTGATCACGTGGCTACGGTGCGCAACCTGCATGGCAGGAGCGTTGGCGTAGCGATCCACGGCAATCACTTCAACGCCCAGGCGTTGCAGTTCGATTACCACTTCCTTGCCCAGCTCACCGCAGCCACACAGCAAAACGCGGGTCGCGGTTGGCGACAATGGAGTTCCGATTCGGGTCATCTCAGGTCCTCAGGGGAGCGGATCATGGGGAGAAAGGCCGGCATTTTACATGAACTGTAAAAATTGGCCTCAGTTGACGACGGCGCGCTTGCGCACGCGCCAGGCCATGACCAGCCACACCACCGTGACCCCGGCGAACTTCGACACCAGCGCCGTGCCGGCCACGGCTGGGGTGAGCGCACCGATCAGGCCGAAGAAGATAAAGGTATCGAGGGGAATGCTCAGCGCCGAACTGATCCACAACCGGTCGTGGAGCGGGCGCTTGGTGATGCTGAACACCAGCCAGTCGATGCACTCGGACACCGCGAACGCCGTGGCGCTGGCCAAGGCAATGGCTGGGTCGGACGTCACATACGACAGCACCAGCGCCGCCAGCATGGCGACGATTGCGCCGTGGCCGAAGCGGGTTTGCACCATGTCGCGCAGGATAAACACCAGGCCACCCCAGGCGGACCAGATGACATCCAGGTGCGGGGCGGTGGAGAAGGCGAAGTTGATCAGCACGACGCTGCTGATGTAGGCGATCAGGAAGAGCATGGGAAAGTGGACCTGTGGGTTATGCCGCACAGGGTACTTCACAATTGGAAATATGTCGTCTGCGAGGGCCCCTTCGCGAGCAAGCCCGCTCCCACATTTGGAGCGAGTTCCTACAGGAAAAACGCGGTCAACTGTGGGAGCGGGCTTGCTCGCGAAAGCGATCTATCAGGCGCTAGATTTCCCAGAAACCATAAACACCATCCCCCCCGCCACCGCCCGCTCATGACACAACCCCAACACCACCCGGCGCTCGGCATTGTCCATGCGCCCCCAGCGCGTGATCTCATCCACCGTACGCTGGCAACCAGTACAGATATCGTCGTCATCCAGCGCGCAAATACTCACGCACGGCGAGGCAACGGGGCGTTCGATCGGGTTCATTCTTCCTGCTCAACCAAGTCACGCCCATAACGCT
The DNA here is from genome assembly GCF_024655625.1 of Pseudomonas sp. 18.1.10. Lineage (NCBI taxonomy): Bacteria > Pseudomonadati > Pseudomonadota > Gammaproteobacteria > Pseudomonadales > Pseudomonadaceae > Pseudomonas > Pseudomonas sp. 18.1.10. The sequence goes on along the minus strand of NZ_JANLGL010000011.1, from coordinate 55,588 downwards.
GGGCATTGTGCACATAGTGCGCAGCGCTGGCTTCGAGCATCTTCTTCTGCGCTTCGGTCAACTCACGCACCACCTTGCCCGGCGAGCCCATCACCAGCGAACCGTCAGGAATCTCCTTGCCTTCGCCGATCAGCGAGTTGGCGCCGATGATGCAATGCTTGCCGATCTTGGCGCCGTTGAGGATGACGGCATTGATACCGATCAGGCTGTAGTCGTCCACCGTGCAGCCATGCAGCATCGCGTTATGGCCGATGGTCACGCCGGTGCCCAGGGTCAGCGGGTAGCCCATGTCGGTGTGCATCACGCTGCCGTCCTGCACGTTGCTGTTCTTGCCGATCAGGATCAGTTCGTTGTCGCCACGCAACACCGCGTTGAACCAGACGTTGGCGCCCTCCTCCAGCTTGACCTTGCCCACCAGCGTGGCATTGGGGGCCACCCAGCTGTTGGGGTGCGTCTCGACGCGGGCGTCGCCCAGGCGGTATTTCATGGTTTTTCCTCACGGCTCGCCATTCAAACGATGGCTTAGATATTGATGAAGCTTTTCGGTGGCTGGTGCAGGCTGATCTTGGCGTCGTCATAGAGCAGGTTAATCAACTCGACGATCATGATCGCCGTCAGGCCCCAGATCTTGTATTCACCAAACCGATAGCTGGGCACGTACCAACTGCGGCCCTGGTAATCGATCCGGTGGGTATGTTCGCGCGGGTCCTGTCGGAAAAACTCCAAGGGCACGCTGAACACGGCGGCAATCTCGGCATCGTTGGCCAGGTATTCGACGTAATCGGGGATCACCCCGACGTAGGGCGTCACCCGGATGCCATGCAGGGAAATCAACGGGCTCAACGGGCCAATGACTTCCACCAGGCCGGGCGGCAAGCCGATTTCTTCTTCGGCCTCACGCAGCGCGGTGAAAATCAGGTCCGGGTCTTCGGGATCGCGGCGCCCGCCGGGGAAGGCCACTTCGCCGCCATGGGTCGACAGGCCGCTGGCGCGCAGGGTCAGGATCAGCTCAGGTTCGTCACTACGGGTAATCGGCACCAGCACCGCGGCCTCGGGGAAACGCCCGTCGGTCTCCAGGGTGTGGGGAGTGTGATTGCTTACCCGGCGAAGTAGCTCGTCCAGCATGAGTCATCTCGGTCTGTTGGCTACCTTGCATCATGCACCAAAGCGTGCGGGCGCCCAACCCCAAAACCCGGGGGCTGTCGCTAAACGACAACTTGTTGCAGCGCCCTGCCCGCCAAGCCAAGATAGGCGCACTTTCCAGGAACCCCAGCATGAATTTCTGCAGCCAGTGCGGTAAACCGGTTACCCAACGCATCCCCGAAGGCGACGGCCGCCTGCGTTTTGTGTGCGATCACTGCTCGACCATTCACTACCAGAACCCCAATATCGTCGCTGGCACCGTGCCGGTATGGGGCGACAAAGTGCTGCTGTGCCGCCGCGCCATCGAACCGCGCCTGGGTTACTGGACCCTGCCCGCCGGCTTCATGGAAAACGGCGAGACCGTCGAACAGGCCGCCGCCCGCGAAACCCTGGAAGAAGCCTGCGCGCGCGTGCGCAACCTGAGCATCTACACCCTGATCGACGTACCGCACATCAACCAGGTGCACATCTTCTACCGCGCCGAACTGGTGGACCTGGACTTCGCCGCCGGCCCCGAAAGCCTTGAAGTGCAGCTATTCGACGAAGCCGACATCCCTTGGTCCGAGCTGGCTTTCCGCACGGTCGGGCGTACCTTAGAATGCTTTTTCGCTGACCGTCGGCAACAGCAGTTTCCGGTACGCAGCGAAGCGGTGCCGCCGATGATGCCATCGCCCAAATAACACTCCAGGCTGCACCTTTTTTTCAGGGAAGTCGTTTCAATGCGTCTGTTGCTCGCCCTTATCTGCCTGTCGTTCGCTACCTTGTCATCAGCCTCCACGGTGGACACCCTCGGCGGCAAAACCGTCGAAAAAGTCCTGGTCCTCAAGTCTGCCCACCAGTTGCAACTGATAAACGACGGCAAGCCCCTCAAGACCTACCGCATTTCCCTCGGCAAGAACCCCAAGGGCCACAAGCTGATCGAAGGCGACCGCCGCACGCCAGAAGGCCTGTACTGGCTCGACTGGCGCAAGACCAGCGACCGCTTCAACCTGGCCATGCACATTTCCTACCCCAATATCAGCGACGCCGCCCGCGCCCGCCGCGAAGGCGTGAAGCCCGGCAGCATGATAATGATCCACGGCACGCCCGACACCGAGGAATACCCTGAACAGTGGTTCCACACCCTGGACTGGACCGACGGCTGCATCGGCATGCGCAACGTGGATATGCGTGAGGTCTGGAACCTGGTCAAGGACGGCACGCTGATCGAGATCCGCCCGTAATCGCCTACCGTTCGTAAAATAATTCAAAAAAAATTCTCCTGCCCGAACACGCCTGCCGGTGAATACCAGTTCACCGCGCCGGGCTGCACGGTTCTGCGCGCAATAAAGACCTATCTAATACCACTTGATACCAGGCCCCATTACAGGGCTCTAAAACCTTGGCCCGCACCGTTTTGGCTGCATTGACATGGTATTTAAGTGGTATTAATTTCCGGCCATTACCGGGCGACAACACTCCAATAACCGCATCGGAAACCCAACAGATGAACCCTATCCTGGCCCTGCGCCCCGACGACACCCAATCCACGCCGCTGTACCTGCAATTGGCGCGCAAACTGGAAGCGGCAATCCATGCCGGCCAGTGGACGTCCGAGCAGGCACTGCCGTCAGAACGCGTACTCAGCGAGCAATTGAGCATCTCGCGCGTGACCGCGCGCAAGGCATTGGAAGTGCTGTTTGCCCAAGGCCTGATCCGCCGCAATCAAGGCTCCGGCACCTATATTTCGCCACGGTTGGAACAGCCGCTGTCGCGCCTGTCGGGCTTCAGCGAAATGCTGCGGCTCAAGGGCTTTGTACCCAGCTCCCAATGGCTGGAACGAGAACTGACCCAGCCGACCCACGAAGAGATGATCCGCCTGGGGCTGTCGCCCGCCGACAAAGTGGCTCGCCTCAAGCGCTTGCGTAAGGCCGATGACACGGTAATGGCCATTGAAATGACCACCATGCCCGCCTCGGTGTTGCCACAGCCACAAGCCATCGGCCACTCGCTGTACGAGTACCTGGAAGGCATCGGCAAACCGGTGGTGCGCGCCCTGCAGCACATCCAGGCGATCAATGCCTCGGACGAGTTCGCCAAGCTGGTGGGCATCGCCCCCGGCACCGCCATGCTGCTGATGACCCGGGTCGGCTACACCGCCGACAACACGCCGATCGAAATCACCGACACCTACTGCCGCAACGACTACTACGACTTCGTCGCAGAACTGCGCCGCCACGACTATTCCGCCGAACTGCGAATTTAGAGAACTGCCCATGTCCGAAGACAACATCCTCACGCCCAGCGGCTGGATTCGCGGCCGCCTGGTGCACGAACACGGCAAGGTAATCGCCATCGACGGCACACCTTGCGACCCGGCCGACAACGATTTGCCCTACCTGCTGCCGGGCTTTATCGACCTGCACGTACACGGCGGGGGCGGCAAGGACATCATGGAAGGCTTCGCCGCCTTCGAGACCATTACCCGCACCCATGTGCGCTTTGGCACCACGTCGTTGCTGGCCACCACCATGACTGCGCCGGTGGAGGAAATCTCCCACGTGCTCGGCCAACTCGGCACCTTTTGCGAGCAACGCCCTACAGGCTGCGCCCGCGTACTCGGCGTGCACCTGGAAGGGCCCTACATCAATCCAGGAAAACTCGGTGCCCAACCCAACTTCGCCCACACCGCGCTGATGGATGAAGTGGACGCCTACCTGCGCCTTGCGCCGATCCGCGTCATCACCATCGCGCCGGAAATCGCCGGCCATGACGCGTTGATCCGCACCCTCAGCCAACGCGGCGTGCGCATGCAGATCGGCCACACCCTGGGCAGCTATGAAGAAGGCGTCGCCGCCCTCGCCGCCGGCGCCACCAGCTTCACCCACTTGTACAACGCCATGAGCCCGCTGCATCACCGCGAGCCGGGCATCGTCGGCGCCGCGTTGGCCCACGCCAAGTACGCCGAGTTGATCCCCGACTTGCTGCACGTGCACCCCGGCGCCATGCGCGTGGCCTTGCGCGCGATCCCATGTTTGTACTGCGTCACCGATTCCACCGCCGCCGCCGGCATGCCCGACGGTGAATACAAGTTGGGCAGCCACACCGTGACCAAATGCCTGGGCGGCGTACGCCTGGCCGACGGCACCCTGGCCGGCAGCACCCTGACCATGGATCAGGCGCTGCGCAACCTGGTGAAAATCGGCCTGCCGATCAGCGAAGCCTCACAACGCCTGTCGCAATTTCCTGCGGACTACCTGGGCCTGGAAGAACGCGGCCGCCTGCAACCCGGCAGCTTTGCCGACTGCGTGCGCCTGGACCGCTCCCTGCAACTCACCGACGTAATGGTCGAAGGAGAAACCATTGACTTCAAAAATGCTTGAAGAGGCCTTGGCCTCCTGCGACGCCGTCGCGGCCCAACTGCAACGCCTGGAACCACAGCTGGCAGAAATCGCCGGCCGGCTGCGCCGCCAACCGCCGCAAGTGGCGATGACCATCGCGCGCGGCAGTTCGGACCACGCCGCCAGCTACTTTGCCTACCTGGCGATGCAGCACGTGGGCATCCCGGTGGCGTCGTTGCCGATGTCGGTGGTGACCTTGTTGCAGGCGCCGATGAAAGTCAGCGGGCAGGTCGCGTTCGGTTTCTCCCAGTCAGGCCAAAGCCCGGACCTGGTCAACAGCCTGCGCCTGCTGCGCAAACGCGGCGCGTTGAGCATCTCGTTGGTGAATGCCGAAGACTCACCGCTGGAAGCCGCCTGCGAGTTCCACCTGCCGCTGTGCGCCGGCCCGGAACAGAGCGTGGCGGCGACCAAAAGCTTTATCGCCACCCTCAGCGCCAGCGCGTTGTTGGTCGGCCACTGGAACGCCGAAGCCAACTTGCTGCAAGCCTGCCAGGCGCTGCCCGACGGCCTGCGCGAAGCGGCCAAGCAGGACTGGAGCGCCGCCATCGACGCCCTGCGCGGCTGCCAGCAACTGATGGTGATCGGCCGTGGCGCCGGGTTTGCCATCGCCCAGGAAGCCGCGCTCAAGCTCAAGGAAACCTCGGCGATCCAGGCCGAAGCCTTCAGCAGCGCCGAAGTGCGCCACGGGCCGATGGCGTTGATTGGCGCCGACTACCCGCTGCTGGTCTTCGCCCCACGCGGCGCCGAGCAGGCCGGCCTGTTGAGCCTCGCCGCCGACATGCGCCAACGCGGCGCCCGCGTATTGCTGGCCGCGCCGGACGATATCGCCGAGCGCGACTTGACCCTGAGCCGCGCCGAACACCCGAGCCTGGACCCGATCCTGGCGATCCAAAGCTTTTACGTCATGGCTGCAGGTCTGGCGGTCGCCCGGGGCATGAACCCGGACCAACCGCGCCACCTGAGCAAAGTCACCCGCACTCACTGAGTCGGTTGCCGTGTTTTCCTGATGAGTACCGTGCCGATGTCCTACAACAATAATGAATTGACCCTCAGCGCCCCGTTAAGCGGGCCGGTGCTGGCCCTGGGCAACGTGCCCGACGAAGTGTTCGCCAGTGGCGCCATGGGCGACGGCATTGCCATCGACCCGCTGAACGACTGCCTGCACGCCCCCTGTGACGGCGTAATCATCCACGTCGCCCGCACCGGGCACGCGCTGACGATTCGTGCCGACAACGGTGCCGAAGTGCTGATGCATGTGGGCATCGACACGGTGGAGTTGAACGGCGAAGGGTTTGCGTTGTTGGTCAAGGACGGCGCGCGGGTGCGTGAGGGGCAGGCGCTGGTGCAGTTCGATCTGGACCGGATTGCGCGGCAGTGCAAAAGCCTGGTCAGCCTTTTCATTCTCACGAACGGCGAGCACTTTGAGCTTCGGTCGGTGGCGGGAAATACCGTCAAGGTCGGTGAGCCGTTACTGCAGATCGTTGCACGCTCGGCGGCTGCCCTTCAGGCGTCTGTGGATAACTCCACGGCCGAAGCCAGCGCCCGCGTGCGCATCACTCATCGCGGTGGCCTGCATGCGCGCCCGGCGGCGTTGATTCGCAAGACCGCCCAGGGTTTCAGCAGCCAGGCACAACTGCACTTCGCCGGCAAGTCGGCCGCGTGTGACAGCCTGATCGGCTTGCTCGGATTGGGCATTGGCGAAGGTGACGAGGTGCGTGTCACCTGCCGTGGCAAGGATTGCGAGGCGGCGCTGCACGCCTTGGTCGCTGCGCTTTCAGTGGCCGCTGGCGAAGAACCGCACGCGCCGATGGTGGTCGCACCTCGCCGCGCGAATAGCGAAGCCGGTGTATTGCAGGGTGTCTGCGCGGCGCCCGGCCTGGTGTGCGGGCCCCTGGTGCGCCTGACCGGCATCGACCTGCCACAAGACACCGGCCAGCATTCGGCCGACGAACAACTGCAACAGTTGGACGTTGCACTGGAACAGGTGCGCAGCGAAATCCGCAGCACCCTCGCCCATGCCCGCCAGCGCAAGCACGTCGAAGAAGAAGAGATCTTCGCCGCCCACCTCGCCCTGCTGGAAGACCCGGCACTGTTGGACGCAGCCACCCGCGCCGTCGAACTGGGCAGCGCCGCCACCCACGCCTGGCGCGATACGCTCCAGGCCCAGTGCGAGGTCTTGCTGGGCCTGGGCAAACCGCTGTTTGCCGAGCGCGCCAATGACCTGCGCGACCTGCAACAGCGGGTGCTGCGCGCCTTGCTGGGCGAAGCCTGGCACTTCGAGTTGCCGGCCGGGGCGATTGTCAGCGCCCATGAACTGACCCCATCGGATTTGTTGCAGTTAAGCGCGCAACAGGCCGCTGGCATCTGCATGGCCGAAGGCGGCGCGACGTCCCACGTGGCGATCCTGGCTCGCGGCAAGGGTCTGCCCTGTGTGGTGGCGCTGGGCAGCGAAGTGCTCGATGTGCCCCAGGGCCAACGCGTGGTACTGGACGCCGCCAATGGCCGCCTGGAGCTGGCCCCCAGCGCGGCGCGCCACGCCGAGGTGCACCAGATTCGTGACGCGCAACAACTGCGTCGTCAGCAGCAACACGCCCAAGCCCGCCAACCGGCGCGCACCACCGATGGTGTGAGTATTGAAGTGGCCGCCAACGTCGCCTCCAGCGCCGAAGCCGAAGTGGCGTACGAAAACGGCGCTGACGGCGTCGGCCTGCTGCGCACCGAATTCCTCTTCGTCGACCGCCGCACCGCGCCGGATGAACAGGAGCAACGCCAGGCCTATCAAGCCGTGCTGGATGCCATGGGCGACAAGACCGTAATCATCCGCACCATCGACGTGGGTGGCGACAAACAGCTCGACTATCTGCCGCTGCCGATCGAAGCCAATCCGGTGCTGGGTTTGCGCGGGATTCGCATGGCCCAGGTGCGGCCAGAACTGCTCGATCAGCAACTGCGCGCGCTGCTGCAAGTCTCGCCGCTGGCGCGTTGCCGCATCCTGCTGCCGATGGTCAGCGAAGTGGATGAGCTGCTGCAGATCCGCCAGCGCCTGGACGAACTCTGCATCGAGCTGGAACTGACCCAGCGCCCGGAACTTGGGGTGATGATTGAAGTACCCGCCGCCGCGCTGCTGGCCGAGCAGTTGGCCAAGCATGCGGACTTCCTCTCCATCGGCACCAACGACCTGTCCCAGTACACCCTGGCCATGGACCGCGACCACGCCGGCCTCGCCGCTCGCGTCGATGCCTTGCACCCGGCGCTGCTGCGGCTGATCGCGCAGACCTGCGCGGGCGCGGCCAAGCATGGGCGTTGGGTCGGCGTGTGCGGCGCCCTCGCCTCCGACCCGCTGGCCACGCCGGTGCTGATCGGCCTGGGCGTCAGCGAGCTGTCGGTGAGCCCGCCGCAGATCGGTGAAATCAAGGACCGCGTCCGCCACCTGGACGCGGCGCAATGCCGGCAACTGAGCCAGGGCCTGCTCGACCTGAGCAGCGCCAAGGCCGTGCGCCAAGCCTGTCAACACCACTGGCCGCTGAGCTGACAACAACAAGAAAAAAGGAGACACGCCATGTACCAACATTTCATCGAAGGCCTGCAACGCCTCGGCCGCGCGCTGATGCTGCCGATTGCGATCCTGCCCATCGCCGGCCTGCTGCTGCGCCTGGGCGATACCGATCTGCTGAACATTGCGGTGATGCACGACGCCGGTCAGGCGATCTTCGCCAACCTGGCGCTGATCTTTGCAATCGGCATTGCCGTAGGGTTTGCCCGCGACAACAACGGCACGGCGGGTCTGGCCGGGGCGATTGGTTACCTGGTGATGATCTCTACGCTCAAGGTGATGGACACCACCATCAACATGGGCATGCTCGCCGGTATCGCCAGCGGCCTGATGGCGGGCGGGCTGTATAACCGCTTCAAGGACATCAAGCTGCCGGAGTACCTGGCGTTTTTTGGTGGGCGACGCTTTGTGCCGATTGTCACCGGCTTCAGCGCGGTCGGGCTGGGGGTGATCTTTGGCTTGATCTGGCCGCCGATCCAGCACGGCATCAACAGTTTCGGCGTGCTGCTGATGGAGAGCGGCAGCCTCGGTGCATTCGTGTTTGGTGTGTTCAACCGCCTGCTGATCGTCACCGGGCTGCACCATATCCTCAACAATATGGCGTGGTTTGTGTTTGGCAGCTTTACCGATCCACTGACTGGCGCGGTGGTGACCGGCGACCTCACCCGTTACTTTGCCGGCGATCCGAAAGGCGGCCAGTTCATGACCGGCATGTTCCCGGTGATGTTGTTCGGCCTGCCTGCAGCGTGTTTGGCGATGTACCGCAATGCGCTGCCGGAGCGGCGCAAGGTGATGGGCGGGATTTTCCTGTCGATGGCGCTGACCTCGTTCTTGACTGGGGTGACCGAGCCGATTGAGTTTGCGTTCATGTTCCTCGCGCCGTTCCTGTACTTGATCCATGCGCTGCTTACCGGGCTGTCGATGGCTGTCACCAACCTGTTGAATATCCACCTCGGGTTTACCTTCTCCGGTGGGTTTATCGACATGGTGCTGGGTTGGGGCAAGTCCACCAATGGCTGGCTGGTGTTCCCGGTGGGGTTGGCGTATGCGCTGATTTATTACAGCGTGTTCAGCTACTGCATTCGCCGGTTCAATCTGAAGACGCCGGGGCGTGAGGATATCCAGGTGGTGCAGGCCGAGGTGATGACGGATAACCAGCGGGCCACGGCCTATATCCAGGCGCTGGGGGGGGCCGCGAACTTGCTGAGTGTGGGCGCCTGTACGACACGTCTGCGCCTGGACATGGTGGATCGCAATAAAGCAGTCGATGCGGACTTGAAAGCGTTGGGCGCCATGGCTGTTGTAAGGCCGGGGAATGGCGGGAGTTTGCAGGTGGTGGTCGGGCCGATGGCCGATAGCATTGCCGATGAGATTCGCTTGGCGATGCCTTCATTTGTCGCCAGTGCGCCGGTGATGGTGGCGCCTGTGGATAAGCCGGTGACGGTGAATGTGCAGGAAGCCGAGAAGTGGCTGAACGCCTTGGGTGGACGGGCAAATGTGCGCCAGCTGGAAGCCGTGGCGATGACGCGGTTGCGGGTGGAGCTGGGGGATGATTCGGTGTTGTCCGAAGCTGACCTGACTGCACTGGGTTGCCAAGGTGTGAGCCAACTGGACAGCGGCGTTTGGCACTTGCTGATTGGCGACAAGGCTTCGGGGTTGGGTGAGGCGTTGGAGCGGTTGGTCAGTGGTCGGCAGGTTGGGGCTGGGGCTTAACGCGTCAGTGCCTGGGCCGGCCCCTTCGCGGGCAAGCCCGCTCCCACATTTTTGATCTGTGAATACATTCAAAACTGTGGGAGCTGGCTTGCCTGCGATGAGGCCCTACGCTGTTGCGCTTCGTAATGGCGCGTCTGAAATGGCATCAACGCCTGCGCCTTCAAACCCAACCCCTCACTAAGTCCCCAAGACACGGCCAACTCATCACGTCGACTGCGCAACGCAACAGTGCCCAGCGGTTTCACATACGGTTTGGAAGCCGATGCCGAAAACAGCTCAAGCGCTTCCAGCGCCTCGAGAACCCGGCTATCCGTAACACACGAAAAGCGCGTAAAACGCTCAAGCAGATACCCTGCGCGACGCACCTCCAACTCACTGGAGTGGCCATCCAGAAGGTTTCTCACTTCGCCCACAAGGTTCACATCCGAGTACCACACAGCCTTCGCGGCACTCACGAGAGCGTCGTCGTCAGCCTGATTCAGCGGATTTTTAACCAGTGTGTCCAAGGCGGACGAGAGGACGGGACCGTTAATAGGCTTCGCCATCTGCAGTCTCCAGTTATTCGTGCAAGATATTGGTCAGAATAGTTTTAGGCGGCTCTTTGTTGCCAACATACATATCAATCGCCTGCGATGCCAGCCGACGGAGCTCAGTGGTCACTATGAAGCCCGCCCTGAGCAACGCCATGATGTCACTCACGTCCTGCTCTGTAGCTCTACTCAACTTTGAGATAGCAATATCGATAGGTGCCGCGATATGCAGATGCAGCACGGATTCAAGCGGAAAGTCTTCCAGTGGGATGCTTCGCTCCCAATAGTCTACGTGAAGCGGACCAAAACCGGTGTTGTATTGAAGGTCATAGTTCAGCTCCATGACACGGCCAGAGTGCTCATCGAAAAACTGTTCGGGAAACTCTGCCAGTAGGGTTTGAAGGCGCAGTGTATTTCGACAATCCGAGGAATAAATCTCCGCATCCACATCCGTGGAAATACGATGGTGCGTATATAAGTGAACAGCGCAGCCGCCGAAGACAATCACCTTGACAGCCCCCGGCTTGGCGCCCTCAAGTATCAACTCCTCTTCGATGGACTTGAACATCGCAACCAAAGCTCGCCCTAGTGAAGTACTTGTCTTGATGCGCGGAACGACGGTACCTGGTAATGCCATCATTGAATGTCAAACCCGTAAGCCATGTTGCTGGACGGGCCTTGAATTCAGATCCCGATCACTGAACCGACAGCGACCGATAAAGGCTATTGAGGCAGGTTCCGAGGGACAACCTGAAAGGCTTGTCGGAAAGGTCTGAAGCGCCTGTACGGACGCCATCGCGGGCAAGCCCGCTCCCACATTTTTGATCGGTGAATACATTCAAAACTGTGGGAGCTGGCTTGCCTGCGATGCGGCCCTCACAGCCAACAAAAAACCCGCTGGCCAAACTGGCCCAGCGGGTTTCTTGTTTTTGCAGCGTACGAATCAGAAATCCGCCAACTGCCACACTTCATAAGCCGGTGTCTCATAGGGGTGGCTGAGTTTCAAAGCGGCCACAACAGCCACGATCAATTCATCCGCCACCACCAACTCCACCTTCCATTCTTCAACCACTTCAACCTGGCCCACTTGCCCGATAAACGGCTGGCTGCCGTCCATCGCGCGGAATTGGCCCTGGCCCAGCACTTGCCAGGCGCAGTTGTCGTAGCTGCCGATGCGCCCGCCACCCGCTGCAAAGACGGCGGTTTTCACCGTCTCCACATGGCTTGCGGGCACAAAGAAGGCGAGCTTGTACACCGTCTTAGTTCACCCACACGCGAGCGTTACGGAACATGCGCATCCACGCGCCGTCTTCGTTCCACTCTTCCGGGCGCCACGAGTTCTGCACGGCGCGGAAGACACGCTCCGGGTGCGGCATCATGATGGTGACGCGACCGTCGCGGCTGGTGAGGCCGGTGATCCCGCGCGGCGAGCCGTTCGGGTTGGCCGGGTAGGTCTCGGTGACCTTGCCGTGGTTGTCGACGAAACGCATGGCCACGCAACCGGACAGGTCGGCTTCGAGCAACGCTTCTTCGCTTTCGAACTCGGCATGGCCTTCACCGTGGGCGATGGCGATTGGCATGCGCGAACCGGCCATGCCTTGCAGGAAGATCGAGTTGGATTCCTGCACCTGCACCATGGCGACACGGGCTTCGAACTGCTCGGAACGGTTGCGCACAAAGTGCGGCCAGAACTCGCTGCCCGGGATCAGTTCGCTAAGGTTGGACATCATCTGGCAACCGTTGCACACACCCAGGGTGAAGCTGTCGTTGCGCTCGAAGAAGCCTTGGAACGCGTCGCGGGCACGGCTGTTGAACAGGGCCGACTTGGCCCAGCCTTCACCGGCACCCAGCACGTCGCCGTAGGAGAAACCACCGCAGGCCACCAGGCCTTTGTACTCGTTGAGGTCAACGCGACCGGCGAGGATGTCGCTCATGTGCACGTCGATCGCATTGAAGCCCGCACGGTCGAACGCAGCCGCCATTTCCACCTGGCCATTGACGCCCTGCTCACGCAGTACGGCAACCTGTGGGCGGATGCCTTTCTTGATGTAAGGCGCGGCGATGTCCTGGTTGACGTCGAAGCTGAGCTTGGTGCTCAGGCCCGGGTTGTCTTCTTCCAGGATCACGTCGAATTCCTGCTCGGCGCACTCCACGTTGTCGCGCAGACGCTGGATCTGGTAGCTGGTCTCGGCCCACTGGCGTTGCAGCAGGCGGCGCTGGCCGGCAAACACGGTATCGCCATTGAACGAGATATTGATCTCGCCGTTGTTGATCGGCTGGCCAATCACCGCCACGCAATCGTCCAGGCCAGCAGCGCTGAACTGTGCGAGTACGTCTGGAGTAGCGTCCTGGCGAACCTGGATCACCGCGCCCAACTCTTCGTTGAACAGGATGCCGTTGATCTCGGATGCATCCTCGGCAACGCTGTCGAGCACGATGTTCAGGCCGCAGTGACCGGCGAAGGCCATCTCGACCACGCTGGTCAGCAAGCCACCGTCGGAACGGTCGTGGTAAGCCAGCAGGTGGCCGTCGGCGTTGAGGCCCTGGATCACGGCGAAGAAGGCCTTGAGGTCTTCAGCGTCATCGACGTCCGGGGCCTGGCTGCCGAGCTTGCCATGGGTTTGCGCCAGAATGGACGCGCCCATGCGGTTCTGGCCACGGCCCAGGTCGATCAGGATCAGGTCGGTGGTGCCCTTGTCCATGCGCAGTTGCGGGGTCAGGGTCTGGCGGATGTCGGTGACCGGCGCGAAACCGGTAACGATCAGCGACAGCGGCGAAGTGACGCTCTTGTCGGTGCCGTCTTCGTTCCAACGGGTGGCCATGGACATGGAGTCCTTGCCCACCGGAATGGTGATACCCAGCTCCGGGCACAGTTCCATGCCGACCGCTTTGACGGTGTCGTACAGGCGCGCATCTTCACCCGGGTGACCGGCAGCGGACATCCAGTTGGCCGACAGTTTGATGTCAGACAATTTACCGATGCGCGACGCCGCGATGTTGGTGAGGGTTTCACCAATCGCCATGCGGCCCGACGCCGGGGCGTCCAGCAAGGCCAGCGGCGTACGCTCGCCCATGGCCATGGCTTCACCGGTGTAGACGTCGAAGCTGGTGGCGGTGACGGCAACGTCGGCCACCGGCACCTGCCACGGGCCGACCATTTGGTCACGGGCAACCAGGCCGGTGATGGTGCGGTCGCCGATGGTAATAAGGAAGCTTTTGCTCGCCACGGCCGGGTGGTGCAGCACGCGTTCGATGCTGTCGGCCAGTTCCAGCGTGCTTGGGTCGAAATCATCGCCCAGCTCGGCTTCACGCACGGCCGAACGGTGCATGCGCGGGGCTTTGCCCAGCAGCACTTCCAGCGGCATGTCCACCGGGCTGTTGCCGAAGTGGCTGTCGGTGACGGTCAGCTGTGGTTCGGCAGTGGCTTCGCCGACCACGGCAAACGGGCAACGCTCGCGTTCGCAGATGGCCTGGAAGCGTGCGAAGTCTTCAGCGCCGACTGCCAGAACATAACGCTCCTGGGATTCGTTGCTCCAGATTTCGTGCGGGGCCATGCCCGGCTCGTCGTTTGGAATGTTGCGCAGTTCGAAACGGCCACCACGCTCGCCATCGTTGACCAGTTCCGGGAAGGCGTTGGACAAACCGCCCGCGCCGACGTCGTGGATGAAGCTGATCGGGTTCTTGTCACCCAACTGCCAGCAACGGTCGATGACTTCCTGGCAGCGACGTTCCATCTCTGGGTTTTCGCGCTGTACGGAAGCGAAGTCCAGGTCTGCCGAGCTGGTGCCGGTGGCCATGGAAGAAGCGGCGCCGCCGCCCAGGCCGATCAACATCGCCGGGCCGCCGAGCACGATCAGCTTGGAGCCGACCAGGATCTCGCCTTTCTTGACGTGTTCTTCACGGATGTTGCCCATGCCGCCAGCCAACATGATTGGCTTGTGGTAGCCGCGCACTTCATCGCCACGCGGGGTGGTGATGGACTGTTCAAAGGTACGGAAGTAGCCGGTCAGCGCCGGACGACCGAACTCGTTGTTGAACGCGGCGCCGCCCAGCGGGCCTTCGATCATGATGTCCAGCGCAGTAACGATGCGCTCAGGCTTGCCGTACGGCACTTCCCACGGCTGTTCGAAGCCCGGGATCTGCAGGTTGGACACGGTGAAACCGGTCAGGCCTGCCTTTGGCTTGGCGCCACGGCCGGTGGCACCTTCGTCGCGGATCTCGCCGCCGGAACCGGTGGCTGCGCCCGGGAACGGGGCAATCGCGGTCGGGTGGTTGTGGGTCTCGACCTTCATCAGGATGTGCACCGGCTCCTGCACCGCGCCGTACTGGCGGGTTTCAGGGTCCGGGAAGAAACGGCCGGCGACGGAGCCGACGATGACCGAGGCGTTGTCCTTATAAGCCGACAGAACGCCTTCGCTGTGCATCACGTAGGTGTTCTTAATCATGCCGAACAGGCTTTTTTCCTGGCTTTCGCCGTCGATGTCCCAACTGGCGTTGAAGATCTTGTGACGGCAGTGCTCGGAGTTGGCCTGGGCGAACATCATCAGTTCGATGTCGTGCGGGTTGCGCTGCAAGCCGTTGAAGGCATTGACCAGGTAGTCGATCTCGTCGTCGGCCAGGGCCAGGCCGAGTTCGGTGTTGGCCTTCTCGAGGGCGGCGCGGCCGCCACCGAGCACGTCAATCGCGGTCAGCGGCTTGGGTTCGGCGTGGCTGAACAGGCCGGCAGCCTGTTCCAGCTGGCTGACGATGATCTGGGTCATGCGGTCGTGCAGGCTGCTGGCGATCAGCTCGGCTTCGGCATCGCTGAACTGGCCAGCGACATAGAAGGCGATACCGCGTTCCAGGCGCTGGATTTTTTCCAGGCCGCAGTTGCGGGCGATATCGCTGGCCTTGCTCGACCAGGGCGAGATGGTGCCGAACCGTGGCAGAACCAGGAACAAGCGGCCGGTCGGCTCTTGAACGGGAACGCTTGGGCCGTACTTCAGAAGGCGTGCCAGCACTTGCTGTTCGTCGGCGGTCAAGACGCCGGTGGCTTCGGCGAAGTGAGCAAATTCAGCATACAGGCCTGTAACCGCTGGAACCTTCTGGCTCAGTTGTTCAAGGAGTTTGCTGTGGCGAAAGGCAGAAAGGGCAGGAGCGCCGCGCAGGATCAACATCTTCGGGACAGCCTCGGGAAGGGGTGTGCTTTGAGGCCGTGCATTCTAGCGTAAACCGTCGCCAACGGCACCCGAAACGGCACCGCTGGCCGCTGCCGAACGTCAGTTGGCCGGGTTTGCACGCTATCGGGGCAAAATCCGCGCGATGTCGCGCAGTTATTTTAACCGTCACAATCCCTCGCCAAGCCCCATTTCTGCGGGCTGCAGCACGCTTTGCCGGCGTCTAGCAGACAACGCCAACGCTGTCGAGATATGGCGCCGTGGGCCGTTTGCGTATACTGCGCAGATGTTCTCCCCAACTGCTTTGCGCCCGCGATGTGCCAAATGGCTCTTCGCAACCGGACTCTTCCTGCTGCTCAGCGCCTGTGTTGATAAACCCAGCACGCTCGAGCGAATCAAGGAGGATGGCGTATTGCGGGTGATTACCCGGAACAGCCCGGCGACGTATTTCCAGGACCGCAACGGTGAAACCGGTTTCGAATACGAACTGGTCAAGCGCTTTGCCGATGACCTGGGCGTCAAGCTGGAGATCGAGACCGCCGACAACCTCGATGACCTGTTCGGCCAGTTGGGCAAGACCAACGGCCCGGTGCTGGCTGCCGCTGGCTTGGTCAGCAGCGAGCAGCGCCAGCAGCAAGTGCGTTTCTCCCATCCTTACCTGGAAGTAACCCCGCAGATCATCTACCGCAATGGCCAGTCCCGCCCGACGAACGCGGCGGACCTGGTGGGCAAGAAGATCATGGTGCTCAAGGGCAGCACCCACGCCGAACAACTGGCGGCGCTTAAACAGCAGAATCCTGCGATTGAATACGAAGAATCCGACGCCGTTGAGGTGGTCGACCTGCTGCGCATGGTGGACGAAGGGCAAATCGACCTGACCCTGGTGGACTCCAACGAAGTGGCGATGAACCAGGTGTACTTCCCCAACGTGCGCGTAGCGTTCGACCTCGGCAACGCGAGCAACCAGAGCTGGGCCGTGGCCGCCGGTGAAGACAACAGCCTGCTCAACGAAATCAACAGCTACCTGGACAAGGTCGAGAAGAACGGCACCTTGCAGCGTCTGAAAGATCGCTATTACGGGCACGTCGATGTACTCGGCTACGTAGGTGCCTACACCTTCGCCCAGCATTTGCAGCAGCGCCTGCCCAAGTACGAGAAGCACTTCCGCGCCTATGCCAAGGAAGAAAAGGTCGATTGGCGCCTATTGGCCGCCATCGGCTATCAGGAATCGCTGTGGCAACCGGCCGTCACCTCCAAGACCGGCGTGCGTGGCCTGATGATGCTGACCCAGAACACCGCCCAGGCCATGGGCGTGTCCAACCGCCTGGACCCCAAGCAAAGCATCATGGGGGGCGCCAAGTACCTGGCCCGGATCAAAAGTGAACTGGACGACAGCATCGCCGAGCCGGATCGCACCTGGTTCGCCCTCGCCGCCTACAACGTCGGCGGCGGCCATCTGGAAGATGCGCGCACCCTGGCCAAGCGTGAAGGCCTGAACCCGAACAAGTGGCTGGATGTGAAGAAGATGCTGCCACGCCTGTCGCAGAAGCAGTGGTACAGCAAGACCCGCTACGGCTATGCCCGTGGTGGCGAGCCGGTGCACTTTGTGGCGAACATCCGGCGCTACTACGACATTTTGACCTGGGTGACCCAGCCCCAGCTGGAAGGCAACCAGGTGGTCGAAGGCAACTTGCATGTGCCGGGTGTGGACAAGACCAAGCCGCCAGAAGACAACCCGAAATTGTAAGCACACCACAAAACCCCTGTGGGAGCGGGCTTGTGTGGGAGCGGGCTTGCTCGCGAAAGCGGTGGGTCAGCCAGCTCATCTGTTTCTGATACACCGCGTTCGCGAGCAAGCCCGCTCCCACATGTGAATCTTCATTTGGTTTAGAGGCCGGTGAGCAGGTGAACCACGCCGCCCGTCAACACCATCACCCCCGGCACGCCAGCCGCCTTAAGCGCTGCGGCATCCACCCGCCCCGCATCCTGCAACTGCACCCTCACCCGCGTCAGCGCCACACGCTGCTGCGACTTGAGGTTATCCGCGCCACCCAACGCCTTCACCACCTCGGCCGACAACAACCCCGGCGTTGCCAGCGTCTCGGCCACCAGGTCCGGCGTCAGGGCCTTCCAGAACGCCCGCTGTAATTTCTCGAACATGCTCAAAGCTCCACGACAGGTGAGGTTTCAACGGTGGCCGCGTGGTACTGGCGCAGGGCCTCACGCACTTGCGCGGCTTCTTCCAGGCCCAGCACCTGGCGGGCGATGATCTGGCAGTCCGCCAGGTCCAGATCGCGCACGGTGGCCTTGATGGTGGGGATCAACGGCACGCTGACCGACAACTCATCCACCCCCAGCCCAAGCAACACCGGCACCGCCAGCGCTTCGGAGGCCAATGCGCCACACACACCGACCCACTTGCCGTGGGCATGGGCGGCCTTGACCGTGGTGGCGATCAGGCGCAGCACCGCCGGGTGAAAACTGTCGGCCTGGCTGGCCAGGCGCGGGTGGTCGCGGTCCATCGCCAGGGTGTATTGGGTCAGGTCATTGGTGCCGATGGAGAAGAAATCCACATGGGGCGCGAACACATCCGCCATCAGGGCAGCGGACGGGACTTCGATCATGATGCCCAGCTTGGGCAGCTCGGTGAGCCCGAGCGCCAGCGCTTCCTCCTGAAGAATCGTGCGCGCCTGGTGCAGCTCGGACAGCAGGCTGACCATCGGCAACATGATGTGCAGGCGCGCAAACCCGGCACTGGCGAGGATTGCGCGGAACTGTTCGCGCAGCAGCTGCGGGCGTTCCAGGCACAGGCGAATGCCGCGCAGGCCAAGGAAGGGGTTGGTCTCGGCGGCCATCGGCACATAGGCCAGCGGCTTGTCGCCGCCAACGTCCAGGGTGCGCACCACCAGGTTGCGCTCGCTGCCCAGGGCACGGGCGATCTCGGTGTAGGTCGCCGCTTGTTCTTCGGGGCTTGGCGCGCGGTTGCGGTCCAGGTAGAGGAATTCGGAGCGCAGCAGGCCGACGCCCTCACCGCCCAACGTCAATGACTGCTCCACCTCTTGCAGCGAGGCGACGTTGGCGCTGACGTCGACGTGATGACCATCGCGGGTCGTCGCCGGCAAGGCCGCCTGCGCCACCTCGCGTTGACGTCGCAGGATGTGCTGTTGACGCGCCGTTTCCAGCTGTTCGATTTCAGCCAGGTCCGGGTCCAGGTGCAGTTCGCCTTTGTCGGCATCCAGCAGCACCTGCTTGCCATTGGCCAGCGACAGCACCTGCAACGGCACGCCACAAATCGCCGGCAAGCCCAGGGCGCGGGCGAGGATCGCGACATGGCTGGTAGCACCGCCACCAACAGTGACAAACCCCAGGACCTTGCGCGTATCGAGGCTGGCGGTTTGCGACGGCGTGAGTTGTTCAGCGATCAGGACCGCCCGCTCCGGCAAGTCCCAGGCGCTGTCTTGAATGCCCAGGATCAGCTTGAGCACGCGCTGGCCGACATCAGCCAAGTCTGCCGCACGTTCGGCGATCAACGCATTGCCCAGGCCCTGGAACAGTTTGACGGTGGCGAGCGTGGCGCCGTTCCAGGCAAAGGCGGCGCTCTTGCCTTGCGCCAGCAGGTCGTGGGCGTGTTCCAGCAGGGTCGGATCTTCGAGCAACTCCTGGTGGGCGCGGAAAATCTGCGCCTGGGCGCTGCCGCTGGCCTTGTCTTGCAAGGCTTGCAGCGCTTCGCTTGCCGCCAGCAGGCCGCGCTGCAAAGCGCCACGCTCGGCCGCTTCACCGCTGCCCAGCTCCGTGATGTTCAACGCGGGCTCGGTCACTTGCACCACCTGGCCAAACGCCGAGCCCGGCGATGCGCACACGCCGCGCAACAACGTCGACGACGCCGGTTCAATCACTTCAGCCGGTGCCGCGACCGTCTCGCCGCAACCGTCAGCCAACAACGCCACCAATGCCTTGATCGCGGCCTCGGCATCCGCTCCCGCCGCGCTCACTTGCAACGTGTCGCCGTGCACGGTTTGCAGCGCCATGATCGCCACCAGCGACTTGGCATTGGCACTCTGGGTTTGCTTGTGCAGGTAGATGCTCGCGTTGAACCCCTTGGCCGCCTGGGCCAACACCGCCGCCGGACGTGCGTGCAGGCCGTTGGCGTTGGGCAGGGTCAGCGGCTTGGAGAACAGCGCATCGCCCTCCTCCTCATCCACTGCCTCGACCGCCGAGGCTGGGGATAACTGCAACAGCGGCTGGCCCATCTCGACCAGACCGTTCGCCAGCAAGGTGAACGGCTCGCCACTGACCACCAGCATCAGCGTCAGCAAACTGCGCGCATTGAGCGCCACGTAGTCGGCATCGAATTCGATCAACGCTTGCCCGGCTTCCACCTGCTGGCCTTCCTGCACCAAGCGGGTAAAGCCTTTGCCGGCGAGGCTCACGGTGTCCAGGCCGATGTGCAGCAGCACCTGCACGCCGTGCTCATTGGTGATGCTGACGGCATGCCCACTGTCCTGGATATTGCTTATCACCCCGGCCAACGGCGCGCAGAGGGTCTGCGAGGTCGGGTCGATACACAGGCCGTCGCCGATCAGGCGGCTGGAGAATACCGGATCGGGCACCGAGTCCAGCGCCAGCAGTACACCGGACAGCGGTGCCAGCAGTTCCAGGGGTTGAGTTGTGGTCATGACTTCACCTGTTGTTTTGTTCTGTAAACATCATCGATTGGATACAAATCCCTCGGGCGGCGGAGATCAACATGTGGGAGCGGCGGTGCGACGATTCGACTTGCTCGCGAATGCGGTGTGTCAGTCACCGAATACATAGCTGATACACCGCATTCGCGAGCAAGCCCGCTCCCACATTATTAGTCCGCGTACACCCACATACTTACTTCCACCAATACTCGACTTGCACACCAAAGTTCGACCCATGCCGCGCCGTACCGTACGAACCCGTGTCGGACAACGCCGACCCCGCCGCCAGTTCATTCGCCGCGCGCTTGGCCGCTTCGTTCCAGGTTGCATAGGTGTAGTACAAACGCACTTCCGGGCGCGCCCAGAAATCCGGGCCTTTGGGCGACCAGGTCGGGGCAAAGGTAAATTTGCTCAGCTTGCGCGTGCCGCCGCTGGCATCAACTTGATCGTGCCCAAGCTCGGTCACCAGCTTGAACTGCTCGCTGATGGCATACGCCGGGCGCACGCCGACCGACATCCAGGTCTGGTCCCCGCTGCCGGGGCGAATATCCTTCTGGTACACCGCCTCGATCTGCCCGCCAAAACGCGGGGTCACCTGCCAGTCGAAAAACTCCACGGCGCGGTAACTTTTGCTGCTGTTGTCCAGGAAGGTATTGCCGGTGTAACCGAGCCCGGTGCCGGGGCCTTCGCCGTACTGCAAGGCGAACTTGTTCTTGCCACCCAGGAAAGGTTTTTGCACGTGCTGCGCGGTGATCGCCCAACCACTGTTGGTGTCGCGCCCACCGGCTTTTTCGATATAGCTCAAGCCCAGCTCCAGCTCGCCGCCGGGGTTGGTCTTGAAGCCGGCGACGTTGAAGTCGTGACGGGTGGCGTATTCCTTCTGGTACAGGTTGTCCTTGCGCGAGATCGCGTAGCTGTACTTGAGGTCGCCGATCAGCACGTCCTCGATACCGCCGCCCGTGGCGCTCTGGTTCCAGTAGTAGAAGTCGGAGATATGGATGTCGTTACGCTTGTAGTAACGCCGCCCGGCCCAGATCGAGCCGCCGTTGAGGCTGGGCAGGTTGGACCACTGCGCATACATCTGCGGCATACGCGCCGAGCCGTTGTTCTCGCCCTGGAACTTCAGCTCGCGGTCGTACTTGTTGTACAGCGACGCCATCGCATCGACGCTGAGCACCGAGCCGTCGTCGAGGGTCAGCAGGTCCTGGCGCAGTTCCAGCTCGGCGTATTGCTCACATTCGTTGCCCAGGCGGTATTTGGATTGCGCCCCCGGTAACTGGAAACATTGCTGCGGGCCGCTGCCCGTTGACGTCCCCGCGCCACTGCGCAAATAGCCGGCAAATTCCAGGGCCTGAGCGCCAAAGGGCAGGCTCAGGCAGGATGCAACGAGGCCCAGCTTTATCGTGGTTTTCATGAAGCACTCCGATATTTTTATTATGGTTTTTGCAGCGCCCCGTGCTCCCACACGGGGGTACAACGGGTCTCAATCCTTGAGGTGCAGCACAAACGATTCGTACGGGCGCAGCACCACTGTCGCGGTTTGCTGCGGGCGGTCGGGGTAGTTGCTAATCAGCAGGCGTTGCTCGCTCGTCGCGTTAATCACGCCATCGGGCAGTTGGATTTCGCACGGCGTGCCGTAGAAATTGTTCAACACCAGCAGGCGCTCACCGTCGCCTTCGCGCAGGTAGGCCCAGACCTGGAGATGGTCCGCCAGGAGTTGGCGGTAAACACCGTGCTGGATCAGCGGTTCATGGCGACGCAAGGCGATCAGTGCGCGGTAGTGATGCAGCACTGAATCCGGCTCATCCAGCTGGTTTTCGACGTTGATCTGCGCCGCGTTGGCCGGGATACCAATCCACGGCTCGCCCCTGCTGAAACCCGCATTGGCCCCGGCATTCCACTGCATCGGCGTACGCCCGTTATCCCGCGACTTCTGCATGATCGCGGCCATGCTCGACGCCTCGGACTCACCGGCATCGCGCTTGAGGCGGAAGATATTCAGGGTCTCCACATCGCGGTACTGCTCGATGCTGTCGAAGCCCGGATTGGTCATGCCCAATTCTTCGCCCTGATACACATACGGCGTGCCCTGGAGGAAGTGCAGCGCAGTGGCGAGCATCTTGGCCGAGACCACACGGTACTCGCCGTCGTCGCCAAAGCGCGAAACCACGCGGGGCTGGTCGTGGTTGCACCAGAACAACGCGTTCCAGCCACCGCCGGCCTGCATGCCCAGTTGCCAGTCGGAAAAGATCTGCTTGAGCTGCAGGAAATCGAAGTCGGCTTTCACCCACTTTTGCAGGTTCGGGTAATCGACTTTCAGGTGATGAAAGTTGAAGGTCATCGACAGCTCTTTCGACGCTGGATTCGAATAACGAATGCAGTGCTCCAGGCTGGTGGACGACATCTCGCCGACGTTAATCAGGTCGTGGCCTTCGAAGACTTCGCGGTGCATTTCCTGCAAGTATTCATGCACGTTGGGGCCGTCGGTGTAGAAGCGCCGGCCGTCGCTGTTGTCTTCGGGGAAATCGGCGGGCTTGGAAATCAGGTTGATTACGTCCAGGCGGAAACCGCCGACGCCCTTGTCACGCCAGAAGCGCATCAGCTTGAACACTTCGGCGCGGACCTTGGGGTTGTCCCAATTGAGGTCGGCCTGGGTGTGGTCGAACAGGTGCAGGAAGTACTGGCCGGTTTGCGCCTCGTATTCCCAGGCCGAGCCGCCGAACTTGGATTCCCAGTTGTTCGGCTGGTCGCGCCAGATGTAGAAGTCGCGGTACGGGTTGTCGAGGCTGCTGCGCGCCTGCTGGAACCATTCGTGTTCGATGGAGGTGTGGTTGACCACGATGTCGAGCATCAGCTTGATGCCACGCTTGGCAGCTTCGCCGATCAGCAAATCGCAGTCGGCCATGGTGCCGTAGCTGGGGTCGATGGCGTAGTAGTCGCTGATGTCGTAGCCGTTGTCGCGCTGCGGCGAGCGCAGGAACGGGGTGATCCACAGGCAATCCACGCCCAGCCATTGCAGGTAGTCGAGTTTGTCCACGATGCCCAGCAAGTCACCGGTGGCGTTACCCGCGTGGCTGTGGAAGCTTTTCGGGTAGATCTGGTAGATCACCGAGTGTTGCCAGTTTTGCATGGGGATTCCTTCAGTAGAGTTGTGTGCTGGCCTTGAGGGCCTCTTCGCGAGCAAGCCCGCTCCCACATGGGAATGCATTTCAAATGTGGGAGCGGGCTTGCTCGCGATAGCGATAGATCAGGCAACCCGATACCCAGGCCGAACAATCTTCATGCTCAACCCACAGGTCAAAACAAACGGCACCACGATCGCAATCACCATCCCGATCACAAAACTCGGGATGTACTGCGGAATGATCGAGATAAACCCTGGCAAGCCACCGACCCCGATGGCCGACGCCTGCACCTTGTTCAGCGACAGGAAAATACTGCCCAGCGCCGAGCCCAACAGCGCGGCATAGAACGGAAACTTGAAGCGCAGGTTCACGCCGAACATCGCCGGTTCAGTAATGCCGAAGTACGCGGAAATCGCCGAGGTGGACGCCATGCTTTTGTCCCGCGCATTGCGGGTCATGTAGAACACCCCGAGCGCGGCGCTGCCCTGGGCCAGGTTGGACATGACGATCATCGGCCAGATAAACGTGCCGCCCTGGGTGGAGATGAGTTGCAGGTCCACGGCGAGGAACATGTGGTGCATGCCAGTGATTACCAGCGGCGCATACAGCAGGCCGAAAATCGCGCCGCCGACCATCGGCGCCAGGTCGAACAAGGTGACCACGCCGTCGGTGATAAGGATGCCGAGGTGACGGGTCACCGGGCCGATGATCGCCAGGGCCAGCACACCGGTGACCACGATGGTGGTGATGGGCACGACCAGCAGCTGGATCGCATTGGGCACTCGCGCCCGCAGCCATTTCTCGATGACGCTCATCACATAGGCGGCCATCAGGATCGGCAGGATCTGCCCCTGGTAGCCGACTTTTTCGATCTTGAACCAGCCGAAGATATCGAAGTACGGCAGGCTCTGGCCGTCGAGGCCGGCGACCGCCTTGCCGTAGTTCCAGGCGTTGAGCAGGTCCGGGTGTACCAGCATCAGGCCGAGCACGATGCCGAGGATTTCACTGCCGCCAAACCGCTTGGCCGCCGACCAGCCCACCAGCGCCGGCAGGAACACAAACGAGGTGTTGGCCATCAGGTTGATAAGGCTCCACAGGCCGTCCAGGTTCGGGTACGCCTCCAGCAGCGTCTTGCCCTCGATGAACATGCCCTTGGCGCCCATCAGGTTGTTCACGCCCATCAACAGGCCGGCGATGATAAGCGCGGGCAGGATCGGCATGAACACATCGGAGAACACCCGCACCAGGCGCTGCATGGCGTTGGTTTTGTCGGCGCCTTTCTTCTTCACATCGGCGATGGTCGCGGCGGCGAGGCCGGTCTGTTCGCGCAGGGCGGCGTAGACCTTTTCCACTTCGCCGGGGCCGATGACCACCTGGAACAGGCCGCCGGTAAAGAACGAGCCCTTGACCAGATCGACCTGGTTCAGCGCGCCGCTGTTGACCAGGTGTGGGTCCTTGAGCGCCAGGCGCAGGCGCGTTACGCAGTGGGCGGCTTGCTCAAGGTTGTCGCTGCCCCCGAGGTGTTCGAGGATCTCGCGGGCAATATTCGGATAGTCGTGGCTCATGCTTGGTTTCCACTTTGATTTTTTTATTTGGGGGCAGTCATTGGCAGCACGCCGTGGGCAAAAGTACTCGTCTGTACGAGTTAAAGCAACAACTCGTACAGACGAGTTTGAAAAAGTTTATTCCGCGTAGGACCTGGCTGACTGTAGGTCGAATGGACAAACCCCACCCATGCCACTAAGGTTCCTGCCTGAACGCAAAGGCACAGAGCCATCCCCATGAGCAAATACAACCAGATCTACACGGATCTGCTTGCCAGCATCACCACTGAACGCCTGCAACGCGGCACGCGCCTTCCCTCCGAAACCGAACTGATGCACAGCTACCAGGCCAGCCGTGGCACCGTGCGCCGGGCCATCGAGCAGTTGCAGGAGCGTGGGTTCGCGCAAAAGATCCACGGCAAAGGCACCTTCGTGCTGTCGCCCAACCCGATTGAGTTCCAACTGGGCGGCATCGTCAGCTTCTACGAAACCCACGCCGACCTGGGCGATGACGTCCGCACAGACGTGGTGGAATTTACCCAGTTCCCACTGGAAGGCTCACTGCAGCAACATATCGAAGCCGAGCCGGGCACCCTGATTACCCGCATCAAACGGGTGCGGCGCATTGGCGGCAAACGGGTGATCCTCGACATCAACCACTTCGTCGCCGAACTGATTCCGGGGTTGGACCGCGCGATTGCCGAGCAGTCGATCTACGCGTTTATCGAACAGACCCTGCAACTGCAAATTGCCTACGCCCAACGCACCATCGAAGCCCTGCCCCGCAGCAAGGACGACCAGGCGCACCTCGACCTCGAAGGGCAAAGCCATGTGATCGTGGTGAGTAACCAGACGTTTTTGCAGGATGGGCGGCAGTTCGAATACACCGAGTCGCGGCATACGTTGGATAAGTTTTACTTTTCGGATATTGCGCGGCGGTAAGCATCAATCGGGAAGATCATTGCCCTGCGATACTCTTGGCCAGCCCTGCCGCCCACGCAGCAGTCATCTTTTCCCCGACTACGGCGAACTCTGGGTGAGTGCTTTGATACGCCGAAAGCTCTGCCATCGCACGAGTCATGCCCTCTTGCACTCTGGCCAGCAGCTCGTTGCAGCGCGCCTCAGACAAGCTGCACGAACTGCGCCCGAACTGGACCAGCATCTTGCGCTTGGGCCAAGCCTTCGAACCGCCGAGCAGCAAGCCCATGATGTCGTTGCTGCTGTACACGGTGGTGGTCACCAGATCGTAAGCCGGTGCTAGCCAAACGTCCGCGTCCTCGGCGCAACTCTCGTACAACAGGCCGTAGTTTTTCAGGTGGGCGTCACCGTTCTGGATGCCCGCAGACAGCGCCACCATCAGGAAGAAGTCTTCCAGCGTTCTGGCGATACGGCTGGGCGTGACAAATGACCTGATCAGCTTCGCGCATCCCTGGTAGCTGCCGTCGTATTTCTTCGCGGTTCCCCATCCAGATAAAACGCACATATCCTCAAATCCGAGGTAGGCGTTTTCCCCGATATCGAACCGCTTCACCACCAGGAATTTCCCCTGCTGGCTGAGCTGGAATTCAGGCACCTCAAGGCCACAATGGAATGCAGCCCGCATGCAGAAAAATTCATTGGCCGCCAATTGTGGAAAGTCAGACTCGTTGAACGCCTTCACCAAGTGCGTCGCGCCTCGATGGGTAAGACGTTCAATGCCGGCGCCCATGTCGTCAAGGTCGCGGACCAACACCTTGGGTTGAACACCCGACACCCCCGAGTAGGCTGCGTAGGTTTTCAGAAGGTCATCGAACAGGTCTTTGGCGCCGTCATACACCAACAACTCGGAGAGCTTGACCTCAGGCAGTGACTCGCCCCCCGCGTCATGGGCAACACTGATACGACCCAGTTGATGCGGACCCACAATGCCCAGCAGCGCGAAGTCGTCAAAGCCGCGCACAGACTTGCTGAAGCGCCGCACTAGTTCGTCCTTGAGATGCCCCTCAGGGATGTGCATCTCGAACAGAGGATGAACCCCATACTCCCAGTTGTAACTCTCCAGGCGTACCGGCATGGTCAGGGATACGGCATTCTCTTCGCCGACCGTGTCGTTGTAAGAGAAAACCGAGTTGCGCCGGTCTTCCTCACTCCGCCCGAGTATTCCAGCCGGAACACCGCCTGCACCGATATACAGTCGCTCACTTTGACTCGTCATGGATGTTTTCCGATTTCAGCTCATCTAGGGTCTTGCGCCGACGCATGGGAATGGCAGTCAACTCATACCCCAAGCCCTCAAGAATCGCCGCGACTTTTCGAATACCCACTTCTGCAATGGTATTGTTTTCAATCCCCGAGATGGTCGCTCGGCTCATGCCATGCCGTTGCGCGAGCTGGCTCTGAGTAAGACCGGCAGCCTTGCGCAGGCCCTTGATCAATGTTCCCAAGTCGCCCATAGAAAATGCATCCTATACAATTCAAAAAATACAAAAACTCATACATGAACCATATACAATGCATTACAGCTTGAATAGTCCTTTATCTGCATTTGGCTTCAGGCTGAGGGTTTCCGGCTTGACCTTGAGCTTGTACGGGTATCACCAGGAAAGAAAGCATCGTGAACATTCCAAAAAAATGGCGTGACCAATACCCCCATTCACTCATCGAGCAGCAAACCATCGGCGAGTCACGCGCCGATGTCTTCCGCCTGCGCCTAGACGACGGCACGGACCTGTTCCTGAAGTCC
Organism: Pseudomonas sp. 18.1.10; assembly: GCF_024655625.1. Lineage (NCBI taxonomy): Bacteria > Pseudomonadati > Pseudomonadota > Gammaproteobacteria > Pseudomonadales > Pseudomonadaceae > Pseudomonas > Pseudomonas sp. 18.1.10. The sequence continues at coordinate 28,037 of NZ_JANLGL010000011.1, read as the reverse complement.
GAGCCCGTTGACGAGTTCGGTGAACTGGCAGACGAAATCGAGCGCCTTCGCTGGCTGCGGCAAATGAATCTGCCGGCGCCCGTGGTTATCGATGAAGTGACAGAAGACCAGCGCCATTGGCTGCTGATGACCGCCGTGCCCGGACAGGACCTGGCCAGCGCCAGCGAGCTTTCTGCCGCGCAGATCATCGACATCCTGGCAACGGCCCTGCGTACCTTGCACCAATTGCCCGTTGCGCTTTGCCCCTTCGATCATTCCCTTGAAGTACGTATCCCACGTGCCCAGGAGAATATACGTGCAGGGCTGGTGGACGGCAGCGACTTCGACGACGAGCGATTGGGGCAAAGCGCGGAGGATGTGTTTGCAGAACTGCTGGCGACTCAGCCCACCACCCATGATCGGGTGGTAACCCACGGCGATGCCTACTTGCCGAACTTCATGGCGGCAGACGGGCGCTTCAGCGGTTTCATCGACTGTGCACGCCTGGGCGTCAGTGACCGCCATCAAGACTTGGCCCTGGCCGCCCAAAGCATCGAACGCGAGCTTGGCCAGGCGTGGGTGAAGCCCTTCTTTGAGCGCTACGGTGTCGAGCCCGACGAGCAACGCATGAAGTTCTACTGCCTGCTGGACGAGTTCTTCTAGCCCCAAATACAAAACCCCGGCACCAGGCCGGGGTTTTGTTATTCAGCATTCACCTGCTAGCGCAGGATCATTCCCACTCAATCGTCGCCGGCGGCTTGCTCGACACGTCATACGTCACGCGCGAAATGCCTTCGATCTCATTGATGATACGGCCGCTGACCGTTTCCAGCAGTTCGTACGGCAGGTGCGCCCAACGAGCGGTCATGAAGTCGATGGTTTCTACGGCACGCAGGGCCACGACCCACGCGTAACGACGGCCATCGCCTACAACGCCGACGGATTTCACTGGCTGGAACACCACGAATGCCTGGCTGACCTTGTGGTACCAGTCGGCCTTGCGCAGTTCTTCGATGAAGATGTGGTCGGCGCGACGCAGCAGGTCGGCGTATTCCTTCTTCACTTCACCCAGGATGCGCACGCCCAGGCCCGGGCCCGGGAATGGGTGGCGGTAGACCATGTCGTACGGCAGGCCCAGTTCCAGGCCCAGACGGCGGACTTCGTCCTTGAACAGTTCGCGCAGCGGCTCTACCAGCTTGAGGTTCATTTCCTCAGGCAGGCCACCCACGTTGTGGTGGGACTTGATCACGTGGGCCTTGCCGCTCTTGGCGCCAGCCGACTCGATCACGTCAGGGTAGATGGTGCCCTGGGCGAGGTACTTGATGTTGTCCAGGTTGTTGGACTGGGCATCGAAGACGTCGATGAAGGTGCGACCGATGATCTTGCGCTTCTTCTCTGGGTCGGACTCGCCGGCCAGGTTGTTCAAGAACTGATCTTCAGCGTTGGCGCGGATCACCTTGACGCCCATGTTCTCGGCGAACATGGCCATCACTTGCTCGCCTTCGTGCAGGCGCAGCAGGCCGTTGTCGACGAAGACGCAGGTCAGTTGGTCGCCGATGGCTTTGTGCAGCAGGGCAGCCACTACCGAGGAGTCAACGCCGCCGGACAGGCCCAGCAATACGTTGTCGGTGCCGACCTGGGCGCGCACCTGGGCGATGGCGTCTTCAGCGATTTTCGACGGGGTCCACAGGGCTTCACACTCGCAGATGTCGAGGATGAAGCGCGACAGGATGCGGCCGCCTTGCTTGGTGTGGGTCACTTCCGGGTGGAACTGCACGCCGTAGTAGCGACGCTCGTCGCTGAACATGCCGGCGATCGGGCAGCTCGGGGTGCTGGCCAGGATGTGGAAGTCTTCCGGCATCTTGGTGACCTTGTCACCGTGGCTCATCCACACGTCGAGGCCGAACAGGCCGTCGGCGTCAACGTGGTCTTCGATGCCGTCCAGCAGGCGGCTCTTGCCGACCACGTCGACACGGGCATAACCGAATTCACGCAGCTCGGAACCTTCAACCTTGCCGCCCAGTTGCTCGGCCATGGTCTGCATGCCATAGCAGATACCGAAGACGGGCACGCCCAGGTCGAATACGGCTTGCGGGCAACGCGGGCTGTTGGCTTCGTGCACGGACTCGGGGCCACCGGCGAGGATGACGCCTTTCGGTGCGAATTCGCGGATCGCTTCGTCGTCCATGTCGAACGGATGCAGTTCGCAGTACACGCCGATTTCACGCACGCGGCGGGCGATCAGTTGGGTGTACTGGGAACCGAAATCGAGGATCAGGATACGGTGGGCGTGAATGTCGAGGGCCATGAAGTCAGTCTCGTCTAATGAATCAGAAACAACTCGGGGCTGAAGAACAGCCCCGGTTACTTAACATTTTGCTGGAAGCATCAACCTACGCGGTAGTTTGGCGCTTCCTTGGTGATCTGCACGTCGTGGACATGGGATTCAGCCATGCCGGCGCCGGTGATCCGTACGAACTCTGGCTTGGTGCGCATTTCTTCGATGTCGGCGCTGCCGGTGTAACCCATCGAGGAACGCAGGCCGCCCATCAGTTGGTGGATGATCGCGCTCAGGGTGCCTTTGTACGGCACACGGCCTTCGATGCCTTCCGGGACGAGTTTCTCGGCGCCTGCCGAGGAGTCCTGGAAGTAACGGTCGGAAGAACCTTGCGCCTGGGACATGGCGCCCAGCGAACCCATGCCACGGTAAGCCTTGTACGAACGGCCCTGGAACAGTTCGATCTCGCCTGGCGCTTCTTCAGTACCGGCGAACATCGAGCCCATCATCACGCAGGAAGCACCGGCAACGATGGCCTTGGACAGGTCACCGGAGAAACGGATGCCGCCGTCGGCGATCAACGGTACGCCGGTGCCTTCAAGGGCAGCGGCGACGTTGGCGATGGCGCTGATTTGCGGCACGCCCACACCGGCAACGATACGGGTGGTGCAGATCGAGCCAGGGCCGATACCGACCTTGACCGCATCCGCGCCCGCTTCGGCCAGGGCCTTGGCGGCAGCGCCGGTGGCAATGTTGCCGCCGATCACTTGCACTTCAGGGAAGTTCTGCTTGACCCAACGCACGCGGTCGATCACGCCTTTGGAGTGACCGTGGGCAGTGTCGACCACCACCACGTCAACGCCGGCAGCAACCAGCGCGGCAACGCGGTCGCCGGTGTCTTTACCGGTGCCGACTGCAGCGCCAACGCGCAGACGACCTTGGTCATCCTTGCTGGCCAGCGGGTAGGCCTTGGCTTTTTCGATGTCGTTGACGGTCATCATGCCTTTAAGGGCGAATTTGTCATCGACGATCAGCACGCGCTCGATGCGGTGCTTGTGCAGCAGTTCGCGCACGTCGTTCTTGTCGGCGCCTTCCTTGACAGTGACCAGACGCTCTTTGGGCGTCATCACTTCACGGACGGTGACTTCAAGACGGTTTTCGAAACGCACGTCACGGGAAGTGACGATGCCGACCAGGTCGCCATCATGCAGCACCGGAACACCGGAGATGTTGTGCAGGCGGGTCAGGTCGAACAGGTCACGCACGGTGGCGTCGGCTTCGATAGTGATGGGGTCTTTGACCACACCGGCTTCGTAACGCTTGACCTTGCGCACTTCGGCAGCTTGCTGCTCGATGGTCATGTTCTTGTGGATGATGCCAATGCCGCCTTCCTGAGCCATGGCGATTGCCAAACGGGCTTCAGTGACGGTGTCCATGGCAGCGGAAACCAGAGGAATATTCAGCTCGATGCCACGGGTTAGGCGGGTCTTGAGACTGACTTCGTTAGGAAGCACCTCGGAATAACCGGGCACTAGGAGAATGTCGTCGAATGTCAGAGCTTCTTGGCTGATACGCAGCATCGCGGGGGCTCCCGAGCGGGAAAATGGAAGCGCGCCATTATATACATGCGCCCTGCCGGGCTCAATGTAAAACTCTGACAAACTTGGTAATACTGATAGAAGGATTACAACTCGACTTTGACCCAACTCATCTTCTGGTCCAGCCAATCGGCAAATTCGTCGATAAAGCTCTGCTTGAACCCCGCCTCCGCCCAGTTGTTGAAGATGAAGCCCAGGTTGGAAAAGCCGCATTCCTGCAGGAACAGAAAGCCGTTGATGTCATCTTCATGCCCACACAGCGGGCAGGTGAAGTTGTCGGTGTGGCCGGGCATCCAGTCTTCCAGGCTGTCGAACAGCGCTTCGCCGACTTCCTTGCGGCATTCCGGGCAGCCGGCTTCTTCGAGAAAGCCCTTGGCCGGCGTGTAGATGCAGCGCTTGTAGATGATCTCCAGGCCGTTGATCGGCTCATTGAATGGCAGGGCCTGCGGGTGCAGCACCACGGCGCGGGCGCCGTCGGCCAGGGCATAGCCCATGCGGTTGCCGGTGCGGCCGCACGTGGTGAGTTCTTCCTTGATGATGTTCTTGCGCACCAGCCAGCGCACGATCGCCCGGGCGCGGGGTTCGTGGACGGGCAAGGTGGAAATTTTCGGGACAAGGATGCTTTGGGAATTCATGGAGCCTGAGAGTCCTGCGGTGTGCCGTCTGACGCCTTCGCGGGCAAGCCCGCTCCCACAGGTGACCGTATTCCTACAGAGAGAATGCGGTCGAATGTGGGAGCGGGCTTGCCCGCGAAGAGGCCCTAAAGGCTGGCAGCTTAATCCCTGCCCCACACAGGTCAAGTACTCAAATACCGTCCAATCAACGCAAGCCCACTGGCCAGCACCAACCACGTCACCAACCGCACAAACGCCTCCCGTGATAGACGCATCGTCAGCCTGCGCCCAAACCACAACCCCAAAGCCATCGCTGGCAACAGGCACAGTGCCAACATCAACAACGGCAAATCCGCATACACCCCGGCCATCAGGAACAGGCTCAAACGCACCACCGTGCTGCAACTAATCAACGCACTTTGGGTGGCGCGCGCCGCGTCCTTGGGCAAACGGCTGTTCAGGTAGATCGCATATAAAAAGCCGCCGCTGCCAAACAGTGCGCCAAACAGCCCACCCACGGTGCCCATGGGCATCGACCAACCCGCCGCCAGCTGCGCCGGCCGTGCCTTTACCAGCAGGCTATAGAGCGCGTAGGCACTGATAAACAGCCCCATCAGCAGCAGCAACACATCCGAATGCAGATTGAGCAAAAACACCACGCCCAATGTGCAACCGATGGCCATGCACGGCAGCAGTCTCAGCAGCTCGGGCTTGTTCACGTCGCGCCGCGATTGCAGCAGGTTGCCAAAGGCCGCGACAAAATCCAGCAGCACCAGCAACGGGATGATTTTTGACAGCGGCATAAACAGAATCAGGATCGGCCCCGCCACCAGCGCCGTACCAAAGCCCGCAATGCCAAACACGATGTACGCCACCACCACGCCCACGGCAATCACCAGCCAATCCACACCGCCAAACGACCACTGGCTCAACAGCTCAACCGCGCCCATGGGTGACTCCTTGAAAGAGATGACCTTCACTTTAGCCATCGGCGAGGGTTGCGACTAATATCTTCAACGCCCTCCACCTATCTCGAAAAGGCATGACGCGTGATCTCCACCCGCCAACTGCGCTACTTCGTCGAAATCGCCGACAGTGGCAGCTTCAGCGCCGCCGCCGAGCGTTTGTTTGTCGCCCAATCGGCGTTGAGCCGGCAGATCAAGGAACTGGAAACCCAACTGCAAACCCCACTGTTCGAACGCACCGCGCGCCAGCCCCGGCTGACGGCGGCGGGCGAAGCCTTCTACCCGCGGGCGCGCAACCTGTTGAGTGAGCTGCTCAAAGCCAGTGAGATGACGACTCAGATAGGCAACGGCCAACTCGGCACACTGCGCTTGAGTCATTCGAGCACCGTGCCGATGAGTGGCGCCTTGCTGCACGGGATCAGTACCTGGCTGGAACGCTGCCCTGGCGTATCGATGGACATCGTCAAACTGTCCTCGGAAGCGCAGCTGGAGGAAATCGCCGACGGCCGCCTGGACGTAGGCTTGTTGCGCCTGCCGGTGCTGCGCCAGCGTGAAGGCGTGCGTGTAACGCCTTTATATAGCGAGCAAGTGTTGCTGGCCGTGCCGCCGAGCCATGCGCTGGCAAGCAGCAGTGCGCCGATTGAACTGGAACAGCTCAAGGACGAAGCGTTTATCTCGATTCCCCACCCTCAGCGCGGCGGCTTGAGCTATCTGTCAGCCGAGTTGTGCATGCGTGCGGGATTTTTCCCCAAGGCCGCACGGGTGATGTCGCGCAAGACCACCCAGTTGCAGCTGATCCAGGCCGGCTTTGGTATTGCCTTGTTACCAAAATCCATGCAGGACATCGCCCCCGCCAACCTGTGCTTTTTGCCGCTGGCCGACCCGGACTGCCTGAGCACCGTGGCCCTGGCCTGCGCGCAGGCGCCCAGCGCGCTGGTGGAGCAATTCTGCCAAACCTTGCAGGAATGCCTATAAACTGCCGCCCATGATTAAAGATCTCTGCTCATGATTAAAGACCCGTTCGCCCGCCTGGGCCTGGACCGCGAAGTCCTCACTGTCAGCCAGCTCAACGGCCGCGCGCGGGTGTTGCTGGAAGACGTATTCACCAATATCTGGGTCGAAGGCGAGATCTCCAACCTCGCCCGACCGGCCTCCGGCCATGTGTATTTCACCCTCAAGGACAGCGGCGCCCAAGTGCGTTGCGCGCTGTTTCGCAACAACGCCGCGCGGGTGCGCCAGGCCTTGAAAGACGGCCTGGCGGTGAAGGTGCGCGGCAAGGTCTCGCTGTTCGAGGGCCGTGGCGACTACCAGTTGATCCTCGACACAGTGGAACCGGCCGGTGACGGCGCGCTGCGCCTGGCCTTCGATGCGTTGAAGGAAAAGCTCAGCGCCGAAGGCCTGTTCAGCACCGAGCGCAAGGTGCCGCTGCCGGCCCATCCTCGGCGCATCGGCATTATCAGCTCGCCGACGGGCGCGGTAATCCGCGACATCATCAGCGTGTTCCGCCGCCGGGCGCCAAACGTTGAACTGACACTGATCCCCACTGCCGTGCAAGGCCGCGAGGCAATCGCGCAGATTGTGCGGGCGCTGAAACTGGCCGACGCGCGGGGTTTCGACGCCTTGATCCTGGCCCGTGGCGGCGGATCGCTGGAAGACCTCTGGTGCTTCAACGAAGAAGCCGTCGCCCGTGCCGTGGATGCGTGCGTTACGCCCATCGTCAGCGCCATCGGCCATGAAACTGATGTGTCCATCAGCGACTTTGTCGCCGACGTGCGCGCCCCTACCCCATCTGCCGCCGCCGAACTGCTTGCGCCAGACGCCAGCCATCTGGTGCGCCAGGTTGAAAACCTGCATCGCCGCCTGGTGATGCTGATGCGCAACCGCCTGAGCCACGATCGCCTGCGCCTGGAAGGCATGGCCCGGCGCCTGCGCCATCCCGGCGAACGCCTGCGCCAGCAGGCCCAGCGCCTGGACGACCTGGACATGCGCCTGCGCCGCGCCTTCGAGCGCAGCCTCAATACCCGTCGCGAGCGCCTGATCCGCCTGGAAACCCGTCTCGCCGGCCAACACCCCGGCCGCCAACTGGCCCTGCTGCGCCAGCGCCTCGACAGCCTTGCCGAACGCCTGCCCCGCGCCATGCGCGAAGGCCTCAAGGCACGTCGCCTGCAACTGCAAAGCCAGGTGCAGACGCTGCACGTGGTCAGCCCGCTGGCGACCTTGGGCCGTGGCTACAGCATCCTGCTGGACGAACGCGGCCAGGCCATTCGCAACGCCGCACAAACCCACACCGGCCAGCGCCTGACCGCACGCCTCGGTGAAGGCCAGCTGCAAGTGCGGGTGGAAGACAACCACCTCACCCCCGTCACCCTTTCGTTATTGGATTGATTGATGCCACGTTTATTCAGCCTGTTGATGTTGTTGTGCCTTGCCTTTAACGCCCACGCCGACAGCTACATCACCCGCACCTTGAACAAGCCGGTGCCGGGTGGCGTGGCCGTCGTCGATCTGGGCCCGGCGGCGGCCGCGCCGAAGGCCAGCTACCAAGGCAAGCCGGTGCTGGTGGTGAAGGAACAGGACAACTGGCTGGCGATTGTCGGCATCCCGCTGACGGTCAAGCCGGGCAACGAGCGCATCAGCAGTGGCGGGCGCAACCTGCCGTTTATCGTCGGCTACAAGAAGTACCCGGAACAGCGCATCACCTTGAAAAACAAAAGCCAGGTCAATCCCGAGCCGGCGCAGCTCAAGCGCATCGAGGCGGAGCTGGCGGTGCAGATCAAGGCCTACCGCAGCTTCAGCCCGAACCTGCCCAGCAACCTGGTGCTGGACAAACCGGTGAACGGGCCACTGTCGAGCAAGTTCGGCGTGCGCCGGTTCTTCAACGGTGAAGAGCGCAATCCCCACTCCGGCCTGGACTTCGCGGTGCCAGCGGGTACGCCGATCAAGACCCCGGCGAATGGCAAGGTGATCCTGGTCGGCAACTACTTTTTCAACGGCAACACCGTGTTCGTCGATCACGGCCAGGGCTTTATCAGCATGTTTTGCCATATGTCGAAGATCGATGTGAAAGTGGGCGACCAACTGACCCGCGGCGCCGTAGTGGGCAAAGTCGGCGCGACCGGCCGTGCGACCGGGCCGCATATGCACTGGAACGTCAGCCTCAACGATGCGCGGGTCGACCCGGCGATCTTTATCGGCGCCTTCCAGCCCTGATGAATTCGATTGCGCGCCTGCCAAATGGCGCGCAATAAAAAAGAGACATTCGACAACTCCCAACCATAAAATCTTGTTTTCCGCACCAATAGCAGAACTTATCTCAATTTTTCCCGACTGCTTGCCATCTTTCACCCCGGCGGTTAGGGTTGAGCTTATGAAAACCTCTCACACCCTCATTCAGCTTCGTCAGCACCGCAGCCTGTGCCTTGTCAGCGCACGACTGCCAGGCTGAATCGATCTGCCTCGTCCCGCGCTTTATCCTCAATAACAGTTCCACGGCAGGCCGCCTCTTTTCGGCCCCTAAACAAAGGATTTCCCGATGAGCATGCTCAAAGACCCGTCTTCGAAGTACCGCGCGTTCCCGACCATCGACATCCCGGATCGCACCTGGCCTTCGAAAACCATCACCACCGCGCCGATCTGGTGCAGCTCCGACCTGCGTGATGGCAACCAGTCGCTGATCGAGCCGATGGACGCCGCAAAGAAGCTACGTTTCTGGAAGACCCTGGTGTCGGTAGGCGTGAAGGAAATCGAAGCGTCGTTCCCGGCCGCGTCGCAAACCGACTTTGACTTCGTACGCACCCTGATCGAAGACAACCACATCCCCGCGGACACCACCATCCAGGTGCTGACCCAGGGCCGTGAAGACTTGATCGCACGCACCTTTGAATCCCTGCGCGGCGCCAAAAAGGCCATCGTGCACTTGTACAACGCCACTTCGCCGTCGTTCCGCCGCATCGTGTTCAACCAGGACAAGGACGGCATCAAGGCCATCGCGGTCAACGCGGCCAAGCTGTTCGTCAAATATGCCGCCCAGCAGCCAGAGACCCAGTGGACCTTCGAATACTCGCCGGAGACCTTCAGCGCCACTGAGCTGGAGTTCGCCAAGGAAGTGTGTGATGCGGTGATCGAGGTGTGGAACCCGACGCCCGAGCACAAGATGATCCTCAACCTGCCAGCCACGGTTGAATGCGCCACGCCGAACATCTATGCCGACCAGATCGAGTGGTTCGGTCGCCATATCAATCGTCGTGACAGCGTAATCATCAGCCTGCACACCCACAACGACCGTGGCACCGGCGTCGCCGCCACCGAGCTGGGCCTGATGGCCGGCGCCGACCGTGTCGAAGGCTGCCTGTTCGGCAACGGCGAGCGTACCGGCAACGTCGACCTGGTCACCGTGGCACTGAACATGTACACCCAGGGCCTCGACCCGCAGCTGGACTTCTCCGACATCGACGGCGTGCGCAAAGTGGTCGAGGAGTGCAACCAGATCCAGGTGCACCCACGCCACCCGTACGTGGGCGACCTGGTGCACACCGCCTTCTCCGGCTCCCACCAAGACGCGATCCGCAAGGGCTTCGCCCAGCAGAAAGACGACGCCCTGTGGGAAGTGCCGTACTTGCCAATCGACCCGGCCGACATCGGCCGCAGCTACGAAGCGGTGATCCGTGTGAACAGCCAGTCGGGCAAAGGCGGCATCGCCTACCTGCTGGAGCAGGAATATGACATCAGCTTGCCACGCCGCATGCAGATCGAGTTCAGCCAGGTGGTACAGGCCGAAACCGACCGCGTGGGCCTGGAGATGACGGCACCCCAGATCTACGCCTTGCTGCAGCGTGAATACCTGCAAGCCAACACCCCGTACGCGTTGGTCAGCCATCGCCTGCAGGAAGAAAACGGCAACAGCAGCGTGGAAGTGGAAGTGTCGGGCAAGGGTCAGGGCGAAACCAACCTGCGCTGGCAGGGCAAGGGCTACGGCACCCTCGAAGCGCTGGTCGCCGCGCTGCCGATCAAGGTCGAGATCATGGACTACAACGAACACGCAATCGGCGCAGGCACCAATGCCAAGGCCGCGGCCTACATTGAACTGCGGGTGAATGGTGAGCGTCCGGTGCATGGCGTGGGTATTGATGAAAACATCACCACCGCCAGCTTCAAGGCGGTGTTCAGTGCGCTGAACCGCTCGTTGAGCCAGTTGGAAGCGAAAGCGGCGTAATTGGCTGCTTGAATGGGAAAGGCCCCTGGGTGTGAATCCAGGGGCCTTTTTTGTTGGCTGTGAGGGCCTCATCGCGGGCAAGCCCGCTCCCACATTTGACGGTGTTCACAAGTTGAAATGTGCAAACCCAATCCAGTGTGGGAGCGGGCTTGCCCGCGATTGCGGTGTATCAGACAAACTGAAAAGTATCGGCATCCAGATTCGCCGGGAATCGCGCACGATACGCCGCCAACTCCGCCGCATTCAGGCACACCTGGAACACCCCGTCCGCCTCCCCCGCACTGAGCAGGGTCTCACCCTGGAAATCCAGCACCTGGCTGTCCCCGGTGTAGGCAAACCCCTTGCCATCCGTGCCCACCCGATTCACCGCCGCCACGTAGCACAGGTTCTCGATGGCCCGCGCCGGCAACAAGCGGTTCCAATGTAATCGCCGCGCACCGGGCCAGTTGGCGGTGTACAGCAGCAGGTCCGTATCCTGGGCATCGCGACTCCACACCGGGAAGCGCAGGTCGTAGCAAATCAGCGGGCGAATGCGCCAGCCCTTCAATTCGAACTGCACCTGGCGTTCGCCGGGGGTGTAGTGATTGTGCTCGCCGGCCATGCGGAACAGGTGGCGCTTGTCGTAGTGCCACACCTCGCCGTCCGGGCGCGCCCACAGCAAGCGGTTGCGGTGGCTGCCATCGGCGGCCTCGATAATCACACTGCCGGTAATCACGGCGTTGTGCTTTTTCGCCTGGGCCTGGAGCCAGTGATGGGTCGGACCGTGTTCCGGTTCGGCCAGGGTGGCCGATTCCATGGAGAAACCGGTGGTGAACATCTCCGGCAACACAATCAGGTCGGCGCCCTTGGCCTGCTCCAGCAGCAGCTCGAAGTGTTCCAGGTTGGCCTGGCGGTCATGCCAGGCCAGGGTGGTCTGGATCAGGACGATGTTCAGGTCTGGCAGTGCACTTAGATCACGCATAGTTTTTCAGCTGCTTGGCGCAGCGTCTCCTCGCGTTTGGCAAAGCACAGGCGCACCAGGCGCTGGCCTTGGGGTGGGTTCTGGTAGAACACCGAGACCGGGATGGTCGCTACGCCGTGTTCGCGGGTCATCCACAGGGACATGGCGACGTCATCCAGATCCGGGCGGATCTGTGAGTAATCCACCAGCTGGAAGTAGGTGCCGGCCACTCGGCTAAAGCTGAAACGCGACGGCGCCAGCAAGTCGCAGAACAGGTCGCGCTTGGCCTGGTAGAACGCCGGCAGTTCCTCGACATGTTCCGGGTGCTCGGCCATGAAGTCAGCCAGGGCGAACTGCAACGGCGTCACGCCGCAAAAGTTGACGTACTGGTGCACCTTGCGCAGTTCGGCAGTCAGCGCCGGTGGCGCGACCACGTAGCCGGTTTTCCAGCCGGTGACGTGGTAGGTCTTGCCGAAGGAGCTGACCACGAAAGCACGCTGATACAGCTCTTCGTGGGCCAGCACGCTGACGTGAGGCACGCCGTCGAACACCAGGTGTTCGTAGACCTCATCGCTGACCAGGTAGATATCGCGGTCGCGGATCAATTCGGCCAACTGGTCCAGCTCGGCGCGGCTGACCAGGGCGCCTGTGGGGTTGTGTGGGGTGTTGAGGATTATCATGCGTGTACGCGGCGACAGCGCGGCCTTGATCCGCGCAAAATCCAGCGCAAAGCCTTGCAGGCTCAACTGCACATGCACACAGCGACCACCGGCCAGCTCGACCGAGGGCTCATAGCTGTCGTAGCAAGGGTCGAACACGATGACTTCATCGCCGCTACGGATCACCGCCTGGATGGCGCAGAAGATTGCGGCGGTGGCGCCCGGCGTGATGGTCACTTCACTGTCGGCATTGACGGTAGCGCCGTAGCTGCGGGCGATCTTGGCCGCCACTTGCTGGCGTAGGGCCGGCAGGCCAGTCATCGGCGAATATTGGTTGTGCCCGCTGGCAACGTGCTTGCCCACTGCATCGAGCAAGCCTTGGGGGCCGTTGAAGTCGGGGAAGCCCTGGGACAGGTTGAGCGCGCCCGTCTCGGCAGCGAGTTGCGACATGGTGGTGAAAATGGTCGTGCCGACGTTCGGCAGCTTGCTGGTGATCATCGAAAGGCCCCTGCAGGTGAGCCCCAAGTTTTAAGCTGCCAACTGCACCGGGTCAAGGCACAAACCACCGCGCACAAAAAAGGGCTCCAAAGGAGCCCTCTCTCACAACGTGAAGCTGCCGTTATTTCTTGTCACGGCGCTTCTTGTCGGCCTTCTTGTGGTGAGTCATCAAACGACGCTTCTTGTTCACCTGACGGTCGGTCAAGGTGTTCTTGTTGCCTTCGTACGGGTTATCACCACCTTTGAACTCGATGCGGATCGGCGTACCGACCAGCTTCAAGACACGACGGTAGGTGTTTTCCAGGTAACGCACGTAGGATTTCGGCACCTTCTCGATCTGGTTACCGTGGATCACGATAATCGGCGGGTTGGCACCACCCAAGTGGGCGTAACGCAGTTTGATCCGGCGGTTGTTGACCATCGGCGGCGCGTGCTCGCCCACTGCGTCTTCCAGGATCTGGGTGAGACGGTTGGTCGGCCAGCGGGTGACCGCAGACTTGAACGAGTTCTGTACGGATGCGTAGAGGTTGCCCACGCCAGTACCGTGCAGTGCCGAGATAAAGTGGATATCGGCGAATTCGACGAAGAACAGGCGACGTTGCAGCTCGATCTTCACGAAATCGCGCTCGCTCGGCGTCATGCCGTCCCACTTGTTGATCGCGATCACCAGGGCGCGACCGGCTTCCAGGGCAAAGCCCAGCAAGTTCAGGTCGTGGTCCACCACGCCTTCGCGGGCGTCCATCACAAAGATCACCACGTTGGCGTCTTTGATCGCTTGCAGGGTTTTCACCACCGAGAACTTTTCAACTTCCTCGTGGATCTTGCCGCGCTTGCGCACACCGGCGGTGTCGATCAGCGTGTACTTCTCGTCGTTACGCTCAAACGGGATGTAGATACTGTCGCGCGTGGTGCCAGGTTGGTCATAGACGATTACGCGGTCTTCACCGAGCATGCGGTTGACCAGGGTCGACTTGCCCACGTTGGGACGGCCGATGATGGCGATCTTGATACCGTCTTTTTCGCTCGGGCCAGGAATGCGCTTGGCTTCCTCACCTTCGGCGACGATCTCTTCTTCGCCCTCTTCTTCCTCGGCGTCATCCTTGGGGAAATCGCGCAGGGCGATTTCCAGCATCTGGGTGATACCGCGACCGTGGGCGCCGGCGACCGGAATCGCATCGCCCAGGCCCATCGGGCTGAATTCGGCACGGGCTGCTTCAGGATCGATGTTGTCGATCTTGTTCGCGACCAGATAGGAACGCTTGTTGCGCTTGCGCAGATGCTCGCCAATCATTTGGTCAGCAGCGGTGTAGCCCGCACGGGCGTCCACCAGGAACAACACGACATCGGCTTCTTCAATGGCGAGCAGCGACTGCTCGGCCATTTTTTCGTCCATGCCATGTTCGTCACCGGAGATACCACCGGTGTCGACAATAATGTAGGAGCGCCCTTGCCACTTTGCCTCACCGTATTGGCGATCACGGGTCAGACCGGACAAGTCGCCGACGATGGCGTCACGAGTCCTGGTCAGGCGGTTGAACAAGGTGGACTTGCCGACGTTAGGTCGGCCCACCAGGGCGATTACGGGAACCATGCGGCTCTCCACTTCGTTATTTCAGAAAATACAAAAGCCGCTGCAAGGCAGCGGCTGGTGCTCGGGGCAGCATCGTCAGATGCCGCATGCCCCGCCGAAGCGGGGCCGCCTGGGTGTTACCCCAAGCATAGTTCTTACTTGATGGTCAGGGCTTCCAGCTTGCCGCTGTTGCCAAACACATAAAGCATGTTACCCACGACCAGCGGACGAGCACGCAGGCCGTCGCTGTCGATACGCTCGCGACCGACAAAGCGACCGTCCACCTGGCTCAGCAGGTGCAGGTAGCCTTCGAAGTCGCCAACCGCGACGTAGCTGGAGAAGACTTCCGGTGCCGACAATTGACGGCGGGCCAGGGAGTCGTTGCTCCACAGTGCAGTGGTGGAACGCTCGTCGACACTTTCAACGGTGCCGGACGCCAGGCTTACGTAGACGCTGCCAAACCCTTGGGCGACACCGGCGTAGCTGGAAGCATCACGCTGCCAGTTCACACGACCGCTCTGCAGGTCCAGCGCCGCGACACGGCCCTGGTAAGTGGCGACGTAGAGGGTTTCACCCGACAGCAGCAAGCCACCGTCGATGTCCACTACGCGATCCAGTTCGGAACGACCTTGCGGGATAGCCACACGGGTTTCCCAGGCCGGCACGCCGTTCTGGGTATCAAGGGCGACTACTTTACCGGTGGACAAGCCTGCAACGGCCAGATTGTTGGTCACAACCGGACCACTGGTACCGCGCAGCGTCAGCACCGCAGGGGTGCTGTCGTACAACCAGCGCTGCTGGCCGGTGCTGGCGTCGAGGCCGATCACACGGTCGTCCTGGGTTTGCACCACGACGATATCGCCGTTGGTGGCAGGCGGTGCGAGGACTTCACTGGTCACGCGAGCGCGCCATTTCTCTTCACCGGTGCTGGAATCCAGGGCCACGACTTCGCCTTTCAGCGTGCCGAGCATCACCAGGCCATAACCTACGCCAACGGCGCCGGAGACGGGCAGTTCAAGGTCTTTCTTCCACTTCACGTCACCGTTCATGCGATCCATGGAGATCACAACGCCGGTCACGTCAGCGGCCACAATGTTGTCACCGTCGATTGCCGGTACCAACATGTTGTAGGTGTCACCCTGGCCGTCACCGATAGAGCGGCTCCACTGCTTCTGCAGGACCACTTCTTCCTTGAAGCTGGTCAGCTCCGCAGGCGGCAGTTCTTTTTTACTATTGCTGCTGCAACCCGCGGCCAGAACGGCCAGAGCCAGCAATGCTGCATGTTTCCAACGGATCACGTCACGCATCCCCTTTGGCCAAGTCGTCCAGCTTGATTTGTAAGCCACCGACCGCCGCTTCATCAGACAGCGCCGCCTTGGCTTTTTGGTACGCAGCATTGGCTTCGTCGGTACGACCCAATTGGACCAAGAGGTCGCCCTTGAGCTCTTCGCGAGTGGCTACAAATGCCTTGTCAGCATCGCCTTCGAGCAGTTTGAGTGCTTCGTCGGCCTTGTTCTGTGCCGCCAGGACCTGAGCCAGGCGCTGACGTGCGATTTCACCCAGGGTTGGGTTGGTCGGCTTGTCGGCGATGGCCTTCAGCTCGAAAGCGGCGTCATCCAGCTTGCCGGTATCGACCGCGACTTTCGCGACGAACAGGCTGCCGTATTGGGCGTAGGTGCTACCGCCAAATTCGTTTTTCAGCTTGCCGGCCAGGTCCGCAACCTGCGCAGGGTCGGGCTTGCCGTCCGGCGTCAGGGTGGTTTCCAGCAATTGCTGATAGAGGATCGAGGCGCCCTGGGACTGGTTGGCCTGATACTTGTGCCAGGCTTGCCAGCCGAACACCACCACTAAAGCCAGCAGACCGCCAGTAACCAGGGGCTTGCCGTTACGCTGCCACCAGTCCTTGAACTCGGCCAGTTGATCATCATCAGAACTCGACACCCCAATACTCCTTAATCGCTAAATTCGGCTGTTCGACAGCTTCAACCCTGCACGACGCAGGTGGCCAAGTGCGCAGCGAGCGCATCAAAGGCAATGTTCTGTTGCTCGCCCTGGCCACGCAGGGGTTTGAAACCTATCACTTGCTGGGCCAGTTCGTCATCGCCGAGGATCAGTGCATACAGCGCACCGCTCTTGTCGGCCTTCTTGAACTGGCTCTTGAAGCTGCCGGCGCCGGCATTGACCTGCAGGCGCAGGTTCGGCAGTTGGTCGCGGACCTTTTCGCTCAAGGCCAGGGCAGCCAGTTCGGCGGCCTCGCCAAAGGCGCAGAGGTACACATCCACCTGACGGGAGATTTCTTCCGGGACTTTTTCCAGGGTTTCCAGCAGCAGGATCAGCCGCTCGATGCCCATGGCAAAGCCCACGCCCGTGGTCGGCTTGCCGCCCATCTGCTCGACCAGGCCGTCGTAACGACCACCGGCACACACGGTGCCCTGGGCGCCGAGCTTGTCGGTGACCCACTCGAACACGGTCTTGCTGTAGTAATCGAGGCCACGCACCAGCTTGGTGTTGATCACGAACGGGATACCGGCAGCCTCCAGGCGAGCCTTGAGGCCCTCGAAGTGAATGCGCGATTCGTCGTCCAGGTAGTCGGCCATTTTTGGCGCGTCGACCAGCACGGCTTGGGTATCGGCGTTCTTGGTGTCGAGGACGCGCAACGGGTTGGTTTTCAGACGGCGCTGGCTGTCTTCGTCCAGCTTGTCCAGGTGGGCCGACAGGTATTCGACCAGGGCCACTTTGTAGCGGCCCCGGGATTCGCTGGTGCCCAGGCTGTTGAGTTCAAGCTTGACGGCGTCGCGGATGCCCAGCAGGCCCCACAGGCGCCAGGTCAGCACGATCAGCTCGGCGTCGATGTCCGGGCCGTCGATGTTGAAGACTTCCAGGCCGATCTGGTGGAACTGGCGATAACGGCCTTTCTGGGGACGCTCGTGGCGGAACATCGGGCCGATGTACCACAACTTCTGCGGCTGGCCAGCACCGGTGAGACCATGCTCCAGCACGGCGCGCACGCATGCGGCAGTGCCTTCCGGACGCAGGGTCAGGGAGTCGCCGTTGCGGTCTTCAAAGGTGTACATTTCTTTTTCGACGATGTCGGTCACTTCACCGATGGAGCGCTTGAACAGCTCGGTGAACTCGACGATCGGCATGCGGATCTGCTTGTAACCGTAGTTATCCAGCAGGCGCGCGACGGTGCTTTCGAAGTAGCGCCACAGCGGCGTCTGCTCCGGCAGGATGTCGTTCATGCCGCGAATGGCTTGCAGAGACTTGCTCACATCAAATCCTTAAATTCGTTCAATCAGCCGCGCGCGATCAGCGCTGCGTCAGCCGCGACCTTTTCGGCCGCTTTCTGGCGGATCAGTCTTTCGAGCTCATCCACCAGATTGTCATTCGTTAACTTCTGCGCCGGCTTGCCGTCGATGTAGATCAGGTTCGGCGTACCGCCGGTCAAGCCCACGTGGGCTTCCTTGGCTTCGCCCGGCCCGTTGACCACGCAGCCGATCACCGCAACATCCAGCGGCACCAGCAGGTCTTCAAGGCGCAATTCCAGGTCGTTCATGGTTTTCACCACGTCGAAGTTCTGCCGCGAGCAGCTCGGGCAGGCAATGAAATTGATACCACGGGAACGCAAACGCAGGGATTTGAGAATGTCGTAGCCGACTTTCACTTCCTCTACCGGGTCAGCTGCCAGCGAGATGCGGATAGTATCGCCAATCCCTTCGGCGAGCAGCATACCGAGACCCACCGCAGATTTCACTGTGCCTGAGCGTAAACCGCCGGCTTCGGTAATACCCAGGTGCAGCGGTTGCACGATTTCCTTGGCCAGCAGGCGGTAGGCTTCCACCGCCATGAATACGTCGGAGGCCTTTACGCTGACCTTGAAGTCCTGGAAATTCAGGCGCTCAAGGTGTTCAACGTGGCGCAGCGCGGACTCAACCAGCGCCGCCGGGGTGGGCTCGCCGTATTTCTTTTGCAGGTCTTTTTCCAGGGAACCGGCGTTGACGCCGATGCGGATCGGAATGCCACGATCACGGGCAGCGTCGACCACGGCGCGCACACGGTCTTCGCGACCGATGTTGCCCGGGTTGATCCGCAGGCAATCCACGCCCAGCTCGGCTACACGCAACGCGATCTTGTAGTCGAAGTGGATGTCGGCAACCAACGGCACCTTGACCAGTTGCTTGATGCGGCCGAAGGCTTCGGCGGCGTCCATGTCCGGTACGGAGACGCGCACGATGTCGACGCCGGCCGCTTCCAGACGGTTGATCTGGGCAACGGTGGCGGCCACGTCATTGGTGTCGCTGTTGGTCATACTCTGCACGGCGATGGGGGCATCGCCACCCACCGGCACGGAGCCGACCCAGATTTTGCGCGATACGCGACGTTTGATTGGAGATTCGCCGTGCATGACTATTGTCCCAACTTGAGGCGAGCGGTCTCGCCACTGGTGAACGGCGCCACGTCCACAGGCTGGCCGTTGTAGGCCACTTGCGCGCCACGGGCAAAGCCCAGACGCAGCGTCAAAGGAGGCTTGCCGCCCTGGTCGAGCGTATCTCCCTTACGCTTCAGACCGCTAAACAGCACTTTGCCATTGCCATCGGTGACTTGCGTCCAGCAGTCAGCGACGAAGGTAATCTGCACGCGACCATCGCCGGCGATCAGCGCTGGGGTGGTCGGCGGGGAAATGGCTGGAGCGGCCGGGGTAGCTGGAGCAGGCGCTTGTACCGGTGCGGCTGGCGTGTGGGCCTGGGCAACGGGGGCAGCCGGGGTGTGAGCGGCTGCGGCCGGCGTGACTGGCGCTGGCACGGCAGCGGTTGCGGCAGGTGCCACTTCAGGTGCCGGTTGTTCGCCAGTGACCGGTGCTTCAGGTGCAGCCTGGCCTTGCGCGACGGCCTGGTCTTCCGGCTCGTCCAACGGATGAATCTGCGTGGTGCCGTCGGCGCTTTCGACTTCGACGTGCTCCATGGCGTTGCTGGTCAGGTCCTTGGTGCGCTGGGAGGTCTGGTCTTGCCACCAGACAAAACCGCCGCCAATCACGGCGATCAGCAGCAACAGGCTGACAATGCGCAAAATCGTGTGGGAAACCCGCACTGGCTCTTCAATACGGCCCAGGCCGTGGACATTGCTGCCCTGGGAGTCGGTGCCGGTGAACTGGTCGAACTCCTGGACCAGGACGGCCTGGTCGATGCCCAGCAACTTGGCATAGGCGCGGATGTAGCCACGGGCGAAGGTATGCCCAGGCAACTTGTCGAACGCGCCGGCTTCCAGGTTGCCCAGGGACGTGGTGGTCAAATTGAGCTTGAGGGCCACTTCTGCCAGCGACCAACCATTGCTTTCGCGGGCCTGACGCAAGGTGTCGCCTGGGTTTACGCGATTAGCTGCTACAACTTCCGGGTGCGCCGCTTTCATCATTGCTCCGACAGGTATTGCTGATATTCCGGCGTACCGGGATAGAGTCGTTCGAGTTGCTGGCCAAAACGTGCGGCCGTGTCGTGTTCTTCATGAACCGTCGCCAGGCGCACGCCGAGCAATAGACTACGTGCATTTTGCCCGCTGAGCAGGCTAAAACGCTCGTAATAGTCACGTGCCGGCACATAATGCCTGTCATCAAAGGATAACTCAGCCATTTCGAGCAATGCCCGCGGCTGACGACCATTCAAATGCAGGGCTTTTTCCAACTGTTGGCGAGCGTTGTCGCGCTGGCCGAGGCGCATCGAGGTCACCCCGAGGTTCTCGAAGACACGGGAACGCTCAGGATAAAGGGTATCGGCGCTGGCTTGCTGGAAATATAAGGAGGCTTGGTCATAACGTTTCTGCGCAAACAGAAAGCTGCCGTAATTGTTCAGCAGCCGCGGGTCCGCAGGTCGTGAGGCCAGGGCCTTGTTGAAGTATTGATCCGCCAGTTCGGGTTCCGCCTGGGCCTGGAACACCAGGGCCAGCGCGGCATTGGCGTCGGCATCGTCGCTGTCCAGCTCAAGGGCTTTCTTCAGCGGCACCTTGGCCTGCTCGCTCATGCCTTGTTGCAGGTACCCCAAGCCCAACTGCACATAGGCAACTCGCGCCTCATCACGGCCTTTACCGGTTTGCAAAGGGCTGTCATGGCCCGATGAAACACAACCGGCCGCGAGGCCGGTAACAAGCAAGAGCAGCGCAAGGCGCAAGGGCATAGAGATCCTCTCTCAGATTCGATTCACAGCAATCAGCGGCAAATCGTCGGCGGCATTCGCTTCGCGCCCGGCGATGTAACGCTCACTGCGGCGGGTGCGGTCCATCACCTGCCCGACCAATTGGCCACAGGCGGCGTCGATGTCTTCGCCACGGGTGGTGCGGACGGTGACGTTGTAGCCGGCCTGGTGCAGTTGATCCTGGAAACGGCGGATGGCGTTGTTGCTCGGCCGCTCGTAGCCAGAATGGGGAAACGGGTTGAACGGGATCAGGTTGATCTTGCACGGGGTGTTCTTGAGCAACTCGATCATCTCGACAGCGTGCTCGACCTTGTCGTTGATGTCCTTGAGCATCGTGTACTCAATGGTCAACACGCGTTTTTCGCCCAAGGTCGCCATGTAACGCTGGCAAGATTCGAGCAGCATCTTAAGCGGATACTTCTTGTTGATTGGCACCAATTGGTTACGCAATGCGTCATTGGGTGCGTGCAGCGACAACGCCAGGGAGACGTCGATGTGCTTGGCCAGCTCATCGATCATCGGTACCACGCCGGAGGTCGACAGGGTCACGCGGCGCTTGGAGATGCCGTAGCCCAGGTCGTCCATCATCAGGTGCATGGCCGCGATGACGTTATCGAAGTTCAGCAGCGGCTCACCCATGCCCATCATCACCACGTTGGTGATGGCACGGTCGACGGTTGCCGGGACGCTGCCAAAGGATTTGTTGGCAATCCACACCTGGCCGATGACTTCGGCGGCGGTGAGGTTGCTGTTGAAGCCTTGCTTGCCGGTGGAGCAGAAACTGCAATCCAGGGCACAGCCTGCCTGGGACGAAACGCACAAGGTGCCGCGTTTGCCCTGGGGAATGTACACGGTCTCGACGCAGCTGCCGGACGCCACGCGCACCACCCACTTACGGGTGCCGTCGCTGGAGATGTCCTCGCTGACCACTTCGGGACCACGGACCTCGGCAATAGCCTTGAGCTTGTCGCGCAAGGCCTTGCTGACGTTCGTCATGGCGTCGAAATCGTCGACGCCAAAGTGGTGAATCCATTTCATTACCTGACCGGCACGGAAACGCTTCTCCCCGATTGAGTCGAAGAATTTCTCCATTTCCGGCTGGGTCAGACCCAGCAGGTTGGTTTTAACAGTCGATGTAGTCATGGATTCACCCTCACTCTTTAAGCCAATGCTTAGCGAGCGGTTACTTCAGTAGCAGCGAAAAAGTACGAGATTTCGCGAGCAGCGGCGGCTTCGGAGTCCGAACCGTGTACAGCGTTGGCGTCGATGGATTCAGCGAAGTCAGCACGGATGGTGCCAGCAGCGGCTTCTTTAGGGTTGGTAGCGCCCATCAGCTCACGGTTCAGAGCGATAGCGTTTTCGCCTTCCAGAACCTGAACAACAACAGGACCGGAGATCATGAAGGCAACCAGGTCGCCGAAGAAACCACGAGCGCTGTGCTCAGCGTAGAAGCCTTCAGCTTCAGCTTTGGACAGTTGCTTGAGTTTCGAAGCTACAACCTTCAGGCCGGCTTTTTCGAAACGAGTGGTGATCTCGCCGATGACGTTTTTTGCAACAGCGTCAGGCTTGATGATGGAGAAAGTACGTTGAACAGCCATGGTGTAACTCCAGAAACGGTAATTTACGAAAAATTAAACCCGCGAATTATACGCGGGTTATTGGGTATTGCCTAACTGCGTAAAGGGAGGCGTCAGTCCTGTTCTTCTTTCCAGGCAGTCTGGATAGCTTCCAGAACCTTCTCACCGCCGCGATCACGCACATCTTCGAACCCTGGCAACGCCATGACCATGTCACGCAAAGCTACAAAGTTCAGGGAGTAAGGATCCAGATCCGGATTGGCGTCGGCCAACAGGATAGCAATCTCTTGCACATCAACCCATTTAAGACTCATGACACTTCCTTGAATCAATGCGGCGCTTCAGCGGCATGGTTGAGCGAATATTTCGGAATTTCGACAGTGATGTCTTCAGTCCCGACCTTGGCCTGACAGCTTAGGCGTGAATGCGCTTCCAAACCCCATGCGCGATCAAGAAAGTCCTCTTCCAGCTCGTCGGCTTCTTCCAGGGTATTGAAACCCTCACGGATGATGCAGTGACAAGTAGTGCAGGCGCAGACGCCGCCGCAGGCACTTTCGATCTCGATGTGGTTGTCATGGGCAACTTCGAGGATGGACTTGCCGGTCTCAGCCTCCACGACCATACCGTCCGGGCAATGCTCGGCGTGTGGCAGAAAAATGACCTGCGGCATTAATTATTCCTCGATTTCATTCAGGTTGCGTCCCGCCAGGGCGGCTTTCACCGTCTGGTCCATGCGGCGGGCAGCGAAGGCATCGGTCACTTGCGACAGACGCTTGGTCTGCTGCTCGATGGCATAACCATCGGTACCTTTCATCAATTCGGCCAGTTCCTGCATCTGCAGGTCGATGACCATGCGCTCTTCAGCATCCAGCAGGCGCTCGCCATCGGCATCAAGGGCGCCCTGCACGGCTTCGAGCAGGCGCTGGGCATCCACTTGCTGCTCACGCAATACACGGGCGACCTTGTCGTCACCGGCGTACTGGAACGAGTCCTTGAGCATCTTGGCGATTTCGCCGTCGGTGAGGCCGTAGGACGGCTTGACCTGGATGCTCGCTTCAACGCCCGACCCCAGCTCACGCGCCGCAACGCTGAGCAGGCCATCGGCGTCGACCTGGAAGGTCACGCGAATCTTCGCCGCACCGGCCACCATCGCCGGGATGCCGCGCAATTCGAAGCGCGCCAGGGAGCGGCAGTCGCTGATAAGCTCCCGCTCGCCTTGCAGCACATGAATCATCATGGCCGTCTGGCCATCTTTGTAGGTTGTGAAGTCCTGGGCACGGGCAACGGGGATGGTGGTGTTGCGCGGAATCACCTTCTCCATCAGGCCGCCCATGGTTTCCAGGCCCAGGGACAACGGAATCACGTCGAGCAGCAGCAGTTCGCCACCATCGCGCTTGTTGCCGGCCAGGGTGTCGGCCTGGATCGCGGCGCCGATGGCGACCACTTGATCCGGGTCGATTTCGGTCAATGGCTCACGACCAAAGGCCTCGGCGACGGCTTCACGAACACGTGGCACGCGGGTGGAACCGCCGACCATGACCACGGCACCGACATCTTCCAGCTCGATACCGGAATCACGCACGGCGCGGCGGCAGGCTTTCAGGCTGCGGGCGACCATCGGCTCGATCAACACATCGAAGGCTTCGCGGGTCAGCTGGGCCGACCAGTTGCCGTAGGAAACTTCAACGGATGCAGCATCCGTCAGCGCTTCTTTGGCGGCGCAGGCGGTTTGCAGCAGGTTGCGCTGCGCGCCCGGGTCCAGGTCGGCGGACAGACCGGCACTGGTGATGATCCAGCCAGCGATGGCGTGGTCGAAGTCATCGCCACCCAAGGCGCTGTCGCCGCCGGTGGCCAACACTTCAAACACACCGCCGGTCAGGCGCAGGATCGAAATATCAAAGGTGCCGCCGCCCAAATCGTAGATGGCGACCAGGCCTTCGGCATGCTGGTCCAGACCGTAGGCCACTGCAGCAGCCGTCGGTTCGTTGAGCAGGCGCAGCACGTTGAGGCCGGCAAGTTTCGCCGCATCCTTGGTGGCTTGGCGCTGGGCATCATCGAAATAGGCTGGAACGGTAATCACCGCCCCCACCAGTTCGCCGCCCAAGGTGGATTCCGCGCGCTGGCGCAGCACCTTGAGGATATCGGCCGACACTTCCACCGGGCTTTTCGGGCCCTGCACGGTGTCGATGAACGGCATATGGGATTCGCCGCCGACAAAGCGGTACGGCAGCTGGTCGCCCAATTGCTTGACGTCGGACAATCCACGACCCATCAAGCGCTTGACCGACAGCACGGTATTCAGGGGATCGGTGGACGCGGCCAATTTGGCCGACTCGCCGACTTCGGTGCGATCCGCGTGATAACGCACGGCGGACGGCAGGATCACCTGGCCATCGGCGTCGGGCAGCGGTTCGGACAAGCCGCTGCGCAAGGCAGCAACCAGGGAATTGGTGGTGCCCAGGTCAATCCCGACCGCCAGGCGACGCTGGTGCGGTTGTGGGCTTTGGCCGGGTTCGGCGATTTGCAGTAGGGCCATGGTAATCAGGTCTTATCTGTCTATCAGGCGTGCATCACGGGCAGCACACGGGGTTAATCGTCGAGGCGCTCTTCTAGCTGGCGCACTTCGTAGGTGAGCTTGTCGAGGAACTGCATGCGCCGCATCAGGCGTTCGGCCTGTTCACGTTGCGCTGCATCATCCCAACAGGCTGCGAAGCTTTCGTTGAGCTCATCCTGGGCCTTTTTCAGACGACGCTTGAAGACTGCGACACCCGCCAGATCGGCTTCGTCCTGCAAGTCTTCGAGCTCTTCGCGCCACTGCATCTGCTGCATCAGGAAGTCGGGATCATGCACCGTGACTTCCAAAGGCAGCTCTCCACCGTTCATCGCGAGCAGGTAACGCGCGCGCTTCGGCGGATTTTTCAGGGTCTGATAAGCCTCGTTGAGGCTGGCCGACTTCTCCAGAGCAACACGTTGCTCGCGCTCGGAGGCGTCAGCAAAGCGGTCTGGATGCACCCCACGCGCCAACTCTCGGTAGCGCGTGGCAAGCTGCTCAAGGTCCAGCCGAAAGCTCGGCTGCAGCTCGAATAAAGCGAAATGACAAGGAGTACCCACGAATAGCCTCAGATGTTGAAGCTTTCGCCGCAGCCACATTCACCGCGCACGTTGGGGTTGTTGAACTTGAAGCCTTCGTTCAACCCTTCCTTGACGAAATCGAGTTCGGTGCCGTCCAGGTAGGTCAGGCTTTTAGGGTCGATGATCACTTTTTCGCCGTGACTTTCGAACACCTGGTCTTCCGCAACCACCTCGTCGACGAACTCCAGCACATAGGCAAGGCCGGAACAGCCCGTGGTGCGTACACCCAGACGAATCCCCTCACCTTTACCGCGCCCATTCAGGGAGCGGCGAATGTGCTGCGCAGCCGCTTCTGTCATGCTGATAGCCATCGTTGACTCCTTACTCGTCGCCAAATGCTTAGATCAAGCCTTTCTTCTGCTTGTAGTCGCGAACGGCCGCCTTGATGGCGTCTTCAGCGAGTACGGAGCAGTGGATTTTCACTGGCGGCAGGGCCAGTTCTTCGGCCAGCTGGGTGTTGCTGATGGTGACAGCCTCATCCAGGGTCTTGCCTTTCATCCATTCGGTCGCCAGGGAGCTGGAGGCGATGGCCGAACCG
This sequence comes from Pseudomonas sp. 18.1.10, assembly GCF_024655625.1. Taxonomy (NCBI): domain Bacteria; kingdom Pseudomonadati; phylum Pseudomonadota; class Gammaproteobacteria; order Pseudomonadales; family Pseudomonadaceae; genus Pseudomonas; species Pseudomonas sp. 18.1.10. The sequence goes on along the minus strand of NZ_JANLGL010000011.1, from coordinate 2,295 downwards.
CAGCCGTAGGTCTTGAACTTGGCGTCTTCGATAACGCCCGCTTCGTTGACCTTGATCTGCAGGCGCATCACATCGCCGCACGCCGGAGCGCCGACCATGCCGGTGCCGACATCTGGGTCTTCCGCGTCCATCTTGCCGACGTTACGCGGGTTTTCGTAGTGGTCGATGACCTTTTCGCTGTAAGCCATGGTACTGAATCCTCACTCATCAGGGCCGCTCTGGAACCCTGTAGACACGCCTGCGTTTTCCGCCACGTGCCTACAGAGCTGGGGTGGCGGCTTCTATATTTAGTGTGCCGCCCACTCGATCTTGGAAATATCGACACCGTCTTTGTACATGTCCCACAGTGGCGACAGGACGCGCAGCTTGTTCACGGCTTCGCAGATTTTCTGCGCGGCGTAGTCAACTTGCTCTTCGGTGGTGAAACGGCCGAACGTAAAGCGGATCGAGCTGTGTGCCAGTTCGTCGTTGCGGCCCAGGGCGCGCAGCACGTAGGACGGCTCAAGGGAAGCCGAGGTGCAGGCCGAACCGGACGAAACCGCCAGGTCCTTGAGCGCCATGATTAGCGACTCGCCTTCGACGTAGTTGAAGCTCAAATTCAGGTTGTGCGGTACACGGGCGGTCATGCTGCCGTTGATGTACAGCTCTTCAAGGTTCTCGACCTGCTTGTAGAAACGGTCGCTGAGCGCCTTGATACGAATGTTTTCGGCAGCCATGTCTTCCTTGGCTACGCGGAAGGCTTCGCCCATGCCCACGATCTGGTGGGTCGCCAGGGTGCCCGAACGCATGCCGCGCTCGTGACCGCCGCCGTGCATGGTGGCTTCGATGCGCACGCGCGGCTTGCGGCTCACGTACAGGGCGCCGATGCCTTTAGGGCCGTAGGTCTTGTGGGCGGAGAACGACATCAGGTCGACTTTCAGTTTCGACAGGTCGATATCGACCTTGCCGGTGGACTGAGCAGCGTCGACGTGCAGCAGGATGCCCTTGGAACGGGTCAGCTCGCCGATGGCCGCGATGTCGTTGATGGTGCCGATTTCGTTGTTCACGTGGATCACGGAAACCAGGATGGTGTCTTCACGCAGCGCGGCTTCGATCATCGCCGGGGTGACGATACCGTCGGTGGTCGGCTCGAGGTAGGTGACCTCGAAACCTTCACGCTCCAGTTGGCGCATGGTGTCGAGGACAGCCTTGTGCTCAATCTTGGTGGTAATCAGGTGTTTGCCTTTGGTCGCGTAGAAATGCGCCGCGCCCTTGATTGCCAGGTTGTCGGATTCGGTGGCACCGGAGGTCCAGACGATTTCGCGCGGATCGGCGTTGACCAGGTCAGCGACCTGGCGACGAGCGTTCTCGACCGCTTCCTCGGCTTTCCAGCCAAATACGTGTGAACGGGAGGCAGGGTTGCCGAAGTTTCCGTCAACCAGCAGGCACTCGCTCATCTTTTGCGCGACACGCGGATCAACCGGGGTGGTCGCAGAGTAATCAAGGTAAATCGGCAATTTCATGGACTTTCTCCTAAATCAGGCTGGCTGGCGTGCCGTTAGCTCTTCGGCTGTCACTCGACGGCGGACGCTTCAATCTTGTCCAGACGCGGCACCTTGGTGTTGCAACGGCGCTGGTCCTGACGCTGGGCTACTTCTTGCACCTCACGGCGAGTCACAAGATCAGCCAAGCTGATACCACTCAAAAACTCATGGATCTGCAGGCTCAAGTCACACCACAGGTGGTGCGTGAGGCAGGTGTCGCCGGCGTGGCAATCACCCAGGCCCTGGCACTTGGTGGCGTCGACGGATTCGTTGACCGCATCGATCACCTGGGCGACCTGGATGCCCTGCATATCGCGCGAAAGCTGATAGCCACCCCCTGGCCCACGCACGCTGGAAACCAGGTTGCTGCGGCGCAGCTTGGCGAACAGTTGCTCAAGGTAGGACAGGGAAATGCCTTGACGCTCGGAGATATCGGCCAGGGACACCGGCCCAGTTTGCGCGTGCAAAGCCAAGTCGAGCATGGCAGTCACCGCGTATCGGCCTTTTGTAGTCAGTCTCATGGACAAGTACCAAGGTGTTTCAGAATGGGAGCGAGTATGCGATTCCCGAGTATTTAAGTCAACTATAAGACCTAGTACTTTAGTCAGGATTACCCGTAAAAAGGGCGCGCGAATCATAGCAGGATGGGGTGGGGAGGAACAGCGGGATCAGGGCCAACGCCCGATCTCAAGACCAATGGAGATCAAATGTGGGAGCTGGCTTGCCTGCGATAGCGGTATGCCAGCCACCTCTTGGATTACTGACCCACCGC